>CAYRAL010000009.1:3814-6900 GCA_964422235.1 uncultured Candidatus Epulonipiscium sp.
AATAAATACCTTCTCCTTAGCAGAAAGACACCGGGTCTTTCTGCTACTTTTTTTGTTTATAATAGAATAAGAAATTCTTCCCATAGACAAAGAATATTTAAATCGATATAATAGTTATAGTACCAAGACAAAACATGAATCACACATCATAAGGGGGTACCACTTGAAAAATTTAAAAAACAAACAAATCAAGGCCATTATAGGCACAGTGATAGGGGCTATCATATTAGTAGCATCTATCTATTTTTATAAAGAAAACAATATTCCTAAATTAGGATATACAGATTTTAAAACCTATATTAACAATGATCAAGTAGAAAAAGTTGAAATTAGTAATGGTCCCAAAATGCGTGTTAAGTTAAAGGACCAGAAACAAATGTTTATAACAGATAATCCTCGTAACCCAGAGCTTAAGGAAGAATTACTAATCCAGGGCATTCAGGTGGTTGAGGTGGGGAATGGGGGAGCTTTTGCGATGATTGAGCCTCTTATTAGTATGCTCATCATTGGCGGGGTTTTCTTTATGGTATACAAAAAAACCAGCAGAATGAGTAGTGGCTCTGAAATGGGCTTTAAGGCAAAGGCTATAAATGAAGAAATTGTTCAGAAGTTCGGGTTTAACAATGTTGCCGGTAATATGGAAGCTAAAGAGCAGGTTAGTGATATTGTTGATTTTATTGAGTCGCCAGAAAAGTATGCTAAGTACGGCGCTAGAATGCCAAGGGGAATGATATTTTATGGGTCTCCTGGTACGGGAAAAACCCTTATGGCGAAGGCTATTGCTGGAGAAGCAGGAGTTCCGTTTTTCTCAGTATCAGGATCAGACTTTGTTCAGTTATACGTAGGGGTAGGAGCAAGCCGTGTTAGGGAATTATTCAAAGCTGCAAGAGAGCACGGGAAAGCGGTTATATTTATTGATGAAATTGATGCGATTGGAAAAAGTCGGTCAGGTTCTGCATCAGGTAGTTCTGATGAAAAGGATCAAACTTTAAACGCCCTTCTGACGGAGATGTCAGGATTTAATGAAAATGAGGGCATTATCGTTATAGCTGCAACCAATAGGCTAGACATATTAGATCCAGCTTTGCTTCGTCCTGGAAGATTTGATCGCCACATAGAAATAGGCCTTCCAGATTTAAATGCAAGAGAAAAAATACTTAGACTCCATATGAAAAACAAACCCATATGTGATACAGTTGATCCTATGAAAATTGCAAAACAAACGGTCTACTTTAGCGGGGCAATGTTAGAAAATCTCCTTAATGAGGCTGCAATATTCAGTGCTAAACGTGGTGCAAGAGCCATTGATGATACAGATATTGATAAAGCTTTCTATACAGTGATTGCAGGTTCCGAAAAGCAAGATCGAAGTGCCATTCGTAGCATAGATAGAAAAATTACGGCCTATCATGAGGCAGGTCACGCCCTTATTACAAAGCTTGTGGCACCTTCAAATACGGTTTCTAAAGTAACAATTATTCCAAGTACTAAAGGGGCTGGAGGCTTTAGTATGAATATCACCCAAGATCGGATGTTTTATACAAAAAAGGATATGGAATCTCAAATTAAAATTAGTTTAGCTGGCAGAATTGCAGAAGAACTAACTTTTGGGGTCGATAATATTACAACAGGGGCAAGTAATGATATTGAAAAAGCCACGGAAATTGTAAGAGACTATTGTATGCGTTATGGGATGGATGATGAGTTTGGTATGCTTAATCTAAATGTGCTTATGGAAAAATCAGATGCATCTGGGGCTAGCCATATACTTCTTGAACAATCTTCCAAGCTCATGAAAAGGCTATATAATGAAACAAAATTAATAATGGAAGAAAATAAGCATTTATTAATTAGTATATCAAATGAACTTCTAGAGAAGGAAACTTTAGTTGAGGAAGATATAGATCGCTTATTAGGTCTGATGAGTAAGTCTGCTTCATAACAATGTGTATAAGAGAAGTTATTGCCATTGCAATAGCTTCTTTTTGTTTTTGTAAAAAACCAAATTCTGTTATATAATAAAAGTAATCACAATAAAATAACTTTAAGTTAAGGTATATAAGAGAGAGGTGTAGTAAATGAAGGTGTATGAATACGAGGCTGAGTACGAGCGTGTACTTAAACTGGGAAAACAATCATTACATGCAGAAATGTCTAAAGGTCAGACAGGGTACCTTACATCATTAGATGGCGTTATACAAACAGGTAACGTATTGTCTGAAATGCCTTTAGGATTAATAGAAATCCCTCTTAAAAAGGTTGTGGGGACATATACACACTCCCGTAGTATTGCTTTTGCGCAGAATTTCATGCCTATTATGCCAGTAAAATCGGAATTTGCCACAAAATGGATGAGTTTATATAGCGCTCATGTAGAAGAGGGCATAAGGGACCCTATTAAGGTATATGAGTATTATAATCTCTTTTATGTAATGGAAGGTAATAAAAGGGTAAGTGTATTAAAGTCAGTAGGCGCACTATCTATTCATGCAAATGTTATTAGACTAATACCTAAAAAAGATATAACAAGTAGAATTAATAATATATATTATGAGTTTACAGAATTCTACAAAGAAACAGGGATTAATAGCATATGGTTTTCAGAGGAAGGAAGCTTTACAGAACTAGGGGAATATTTGGCAAGCTATAACCCTGTGCTACATGTTACTAGCAAAGATAAATACAAAAAGTTCTTGGGGGATATCTATCGCCCATTTAGAGAAATCTACTATGACTTAGAAGGTGACGAAAAAGATATTACAACAGGAGATGCCTTTTTACACTATATTAAAATTTACGGAATGCCTGAGCGTATTGACTATTCTGATCGTGCTACAATTGAGAGTTTTATGACCGAGTTAGATGTTTTTCATAGCAGCACAAGTCAGCAAGTTAAAACAGATCCTATTGTAACCCCTAAAAAAAGTGTTTTGACATCACTAGGTGACTTTATGATTCCAAGAAAACAATTGAAAATAGCATTTGTCTATCCTAACACCCCAAGGGAGTCAGGTTGGGTAAATGGTCATGAGCTAGGAAGGCTCCATATAGACAATGTTTTTGGTGATCAAATTTCAACCAATAAA
>CAYRAL010000009.1:6910-14866 GCA_964422235.1 uncultured Candidatus Epulonipiscium sp.
AGAAGATGAGAGAGCTTATGATACGTTAAAAGTCTTAGCCCAGCAAAAGTACGATATTATCTTTACAACAAGTCCGCCCTATACGGCCCCAGCACTTAAGGCGGCATTAGAGTTTCCGAATGTAAAATTTTTCAACTGTGCAGGCACTCACTCTTATAATAATTTAACATTATATTTTGGGAGAATACATGAACCTTGGTACTTATTAGGCATGGTAGCAGGGGCAGCCACAGAAACTGATATTATTGGCTATCTTGCGCCTATACCAATATCGGAAGTTGTTTCGGCTGTTAATGCTTTTGCCTTAGGAGCCCAGGCTGTTAATCCTCGTGTCGTTGTAAAGCCAGCGTGGACCTATAAGTGGCAAAATCAAGGTGGTAAGGAAGATGCCGTAAGATATCTAAAAGAAGTAGGGGTAGATGTTATTGGCAACGAATCAATGCCGATACCTGGGAGTACCTCAAGAGAGTATGGTGTTTACAAAGGTGACACCCACTATGCAATGGCAATATGGGATTGGGGTGTATTTTACGAAAAGGTAATCCAAAACATACTAAGTGGAACGTGGAAAATCGTGGCAGATAGTAGCTCGCCAAACCAAAAGCCAATTAACTTCTGGTTAGGAATGGATACTGGAATCGTCGATATTATGTACTCAAACAGAAATATGAGTACCCCAGCAAAACAACTCATCAATAGCGTAAGAAAATCCATTATACGTAATGAATTCAATATATTTGAAGGTCCAGTACACGATCAAAAGGGTGTTCTAAGAGTAGAAGCTAATGAAAAAGCAAGCTATGAACAAATCATTACCATGGACTGGTTTGTCAAAGGGATAGAGGGAGAAATGCCTCAAATCAAAGATTTGAGCCCAACGGACCCACTCTCCTATATGAGAGACATTGTAAAAAATACTAATAACTAAAAAAGAGGCACTAGCAAACGCAAAGTTTGCTAGTGCTTCTTTTAAGCATTACAGACTTTATCTTAAAATTCGAAAATATGATATCCAAATCCATTGATAATAGTTGTCTCATTGTACTCAATAATTCGCTCTTGTTTAGCATTGTAACTGAGATGTTGGTGCCCATGAAGGTGATATTTTGGCTTATAAGTATCAAGGAGCCAATTAAAAGCTGGGAAGCCCTGATGAACAAAATTATCGCCATCTCCAAGGCCTTTGGCTGGGGAATGGGTGACTAGAATATCAAAGCTTTTAGGCTTCTTTCTAAAACCTGATTTCATCAGCCTTTTAGCCCTTTTCATCATCTTTTCAGGGGAAAATTGTTGACTGCCACCAGAGTATTCAATGGAGCCACCAAGGCCTGCAATTTTTATTCCTTTATAGTCAATAATTTGATCTTCTAGAGAAATACACCCCTCAGGTGGCTGTATTTTGTATCGTCCGTCATGGTTTCCGTGAACATAATATAAAGGCGCATTAATCATGGTTACTAAATAAGATAAATAAGAGGCTTTTAAATCCCCACAAGAAATTACAATATCTATATCACAAAATTTATTTTTATCAAAGTGATCCCAAATATAGTCATTCTCCTCATCTGCTACTACAAGAATTTTCATTGGTAAAACCCCTTTCCAAGCTATTTATTAATCTTAACAAAAAATATAACAAATGACAATGTTTTTAAGGTATGCCTGACCACTTAATCTCATATAGATATTATATAGAATAGGAGTTGAGGTGGATAAAATGGTTACATTTAACAACAAAATATTTAAAATTTCCTTAGTAGGAATCATATTACTTTTAACAGTATGGTTTGTTCGGGAGTTTAATCTTCTTAGTGTTAAGGTGGATGAAGACGGGGCCACAGTCAAAATAAATTTTATACTTCCTATGAATCAGGAAAAATTCAAGAGTAAAATATCTATTTTGCCTGACATTCCAGACACAGAGTTTGAGTGTACCATAAAGTGGGAATCAAAGAACACAGTGTTTATTAGACTAAAAGAAAAAAGTGACATACAAGGTCAAAAAGTACATCTCCTTATTAAAAGTGCTGAAGCAAGAATTCCTTATATTACAAAAAATGTAAATACACCCATTCAGTTTGAAAAAAAACCGAAAATCACCAATTTAAACCAGTTTAATAATATTCCAACACATGAGCCTATTGTAATCGCATTTAATACGCCTATGAAAAGAGCTAATATTAATAAGTACATAGAATCAGATACAGAGTTTGAAATTATACCTGTCATAGGGGGGAATAATTGTAGATGGCAATTGACAGCTAAAACACCACTAGAGAACAACAAAAAATATATACTGGCTATCAGAAAGGGAATGCCAGCCATGTCAGGTATGGTTTTAGAAGAAGATGAGATAATCACCATAAAAACAGCTAGTAAGCCTGAGATTATTAGTGTTTCCCCTGAAAATAATTCTAGGTGGGTAGGATTATATCCAACAATTATAATAGAAAGTCAGGAAGCTATACAGAAGGCTACCATTGAAATTGCAGATCAAATCATAGAAGGAAAGATTATAGATGAAAGAAGGGCAGAATTTATACTAGCTAATGTATTAGATTTTGAAACTACCTATGGTGTAGCCATTCAAATCATATCAGCCCACGGGGAAAAAAGTGCCCCTTATAAGTTTGAATTTACAACACTTCCTTTGGAAGAAGATCGGCTATGGATTGAGGTAATTCTTAAAGAAGAACACAAATTAATTGTCTATAAGGGTAGAAACCCAATTAGAATTATTCCTTGTTCAGGCGGTGCCCCAGAGACCCCGACTGTTCTTGGAACATATTATTTACAGGACAGGGGAACTAGGTTTTTTGCAAGGAAAATTAGTGAAGGTGCAAATAACTGGATACGGATTCATGGGAATTATTTATTTCATGGTCTACCAAGGGATAAAGATTGGGTAATTAGCAAAGAAGCAGAAGCAAAAATTGGCTCACCTGCAAGCCATGGATGCATTCGTCTAAGAGAAATAGATGCTCAGTGGTTTTATGATAATATCCCAGAAAATACAATGGTCATTATTCACGAATAAAAATATGAATTAAATTAAGCCAGGACTTGCAAAAAGGTATACTTGTGGTACAATAAAAAGAATATAATATAATCACAAAGGAGAAACTATAATGAGTAATAGTGCATACAAAAACGCTCAAACACAATTTGATGGGGTAGCCGAAACAATTGGACTAAATAATGGCATGAGACAATTGCTACGTGAACCAATGAAGGAATTCCACTTTAGCATACCAGTCAAGATGGACGATGGAAGCAGCCAAGTATTTAGAGCTTTCCGTGTACAACATAATGTTGCAAGAGGACCAGCAAAAGGCGGTATTCGTTTTCACCCAGAAGAAACTGTGGATACAATTAGGGGATTATCCATGTGGATGACATGGAAATGTGCAGTGGTTGATATTCCTTTAGGTGGTGGTAAGGGTGGCATTGTTTGCGATCCGCGTGTTTTAAGTGAACGGGAGCAAGAGAGATTATGTAGAGGCTATGTGAGACAGGTATGGAAAAATATGGGACCTACCACAGATATTCCTGCACCAGACGTAATGAGTAGTGCAAAACATATGCTTTGGATGCTTGATGAGTACGAAACCATCGTTGGCACAATGCAACCAGGGGCTATTACAGGAAAGCCAGTAGGAATGGGCGGATCATTAGGTAGAACTGAAGCCACAGGATACGGTGTTGTCTACACACTCCGTGAAGCTTTAAGAGAACTCAATATTAAGCCATCGGATACAACAGCTTGTATTCAAGGGTTTGGTAACGTATCCCAATATGGGGCTAGGTTATATGAAGAATTAGGTGGTAAAGTTGTTGCTATATCTTGCTGGGACAATGAAGATAAAGTGGCTTATACATTCCGCAAAAAAGATGGACTAGAGATTGAAAAACTAGTAGAAATTACAGATATTTATGGAACAATTGACAAAGAAAAAGCAAAAGCTCTAGGATGTGAGATTCTTCCAGGAGATGTGTGGATTGAGCAAGATGTTGATATTTTGATGCCAGCAGCTCTTGAAAATCAAATCACAATCGACAATGTTAATAAAATTAGTAAGCAAGTTAAGGTAATTGCTGAAGCGGCTAATGGACCTATGACACCTGAGGCTGATGAAGTCATTAGAAAAAGTGATATCTTCCTAATACCAGACTTCTTAGCTAACGCAGGTGGTGTAACTTGTAGTTATTTTGAGCAGGTTCAGTGCAATATGAACTATTTCTGGGAAAAAGAAGAAGTCCTAGAAAAACTTGATACCAAAATGACATCAGCCTTTAAAGCTGTCTATAAGTTATCTAAAGATAAAGATTTATTTATGCGTGATGCAGCTTATGTTATAGCAATTGATCGTGTGGTAGAAGCAGTAGAAAAACGTGGTTGGGTATAAAAAGTTCTAAATTACACCAAGCGTAAAGTGGCAAAGTCTCCCTTTGATTGAAATCACAAAGGGAGACTTTATTATATGGTATAATAGGATATGAGTTTAATTTAATGTTTAAAAAGGAGAAAATTATGTACGAGATTTTAGATAAAAAGATCTTAAATAGTGTGGTAGAGCAAATGGTCATTCATGCACCCTTTGTAGCTAGAAAATGTAAGCCAGGACAGTTTGTTATTTTAAGAGTAGATAAAGAGGGAGAACGTGTTCCTTTTACCATTGTAGATTATGACAGGGACGCCGAAACCGTGACCATTATATATCAAATAATGGGGTATTCTACCCAGATGTTAAGAAAAATGGAGGTAGGTGATAGCCTTTGTGATTTTGCAGGGCCTTTAGGTGAACCTTCTAAATTACATCAGCATCAACGGATACTAGGAATTGGTGGGGGAGTAGGGGCAGCGCCTTTATATCCTCAGATAAAAAAGCTAACCCAAATGGGGGTAGAATGTGATGTTGTGCTAGGTGGACGCTCAGCAGAATTTGTACTGCTAAAAGATAGGTTCAAGGCTCTAGGATGCAACATATATATAGCAACAGATGATGGTACAGAAGGAATCAAAGGATTTGTAACAGATGTTCTAAAAGATCAGCTGGCAAAAGGTGAGCAGTATGACGAGGTCATTGCAATCGGTCCTCTTGTTATGATGAAGGCAGTTGTTGATATAACAAAACCTATTGGTCTTCCAACTACTGTATCTTTAAATCCTATTATGGTTGATGGAACGGGGATGTGTGGCGGTTGCCGTGTAACTGTTGGAGAAAAAACCAAATTTGCATGTGTAGATGGTCCAGAGTTTGACGGATTAATTGTGGATTTTGAAGAAGTTATGAGCAGACAGGGAATATACAAAAAACAAGAAGCACATGCCTGTAGAATAGGACTTGGAGGAGAATAAAAATGGCAAACATGAGTCGACACAAAGTAGCAATGAAAGAGCAAGATCCAAATAAAAGAAATCAAAATTTTGATGAAGTTACCCTTGGATACACAAAAGAAGAGGCCATAGAAGAAGCAACAAGGTGTTTAGATTGTAAACAACGCTTTTGCGTAGCAGGATGTCCTGTTAATGTTCCTATTCCTGAATTTATTCAGGCAGTTCTTGATGAAGATTTTTTGAAAGCATATGAAATAATTATATCTGAGAATGCACTTCCAGCTATTTGCGGAAGAGTTTGTCCACAGGAAAATCAGTGCGAAGGAAAGTGTATTAGAGGCCGAAAAGGTGAGCCAGTTGCCATTGGTCGTTTAGAGCGTTTTGTGGCAGATTATGTCATGGAAAACTATCCTGAAAACATACAAGAAACACTAAAAAACGGCATAAAAGTGGCTGTTGTAGGGGCAGGGCCTGCTGGTATTACCTGTGCAGGGGAACTTGCAAAAATGGGATATGAAGTAACAATTTTTGAAGCTCTTCATGAGCTTGGAGGGGTTTTAATGTATGGCATCCCTGAGTTTCGCCTGCCAAAAGACTTAGTTCAAAAAGAGATTAAAAAGGTAACGGATTTAGGTGTGACAATACGTAAAAATGTTATTGTAGGTAGATCTATTACAGTAGATGAATTGGTTGAGGAAGGCTTTAAAGCTGTATTTATTGGAAGTGGTGCAGGGCTACCTATATTTATGAATATTCCTGGTGAAAATTTAAACGGGGTTTATTCAGCCAACGAATTTTTAACACGCTCTAACTTAATGAAAGCCTATATGCCAGACTCTTTAACACCACTCATCGTTGGAAAGCAAGTAGCAGTTGTAGGCGGCGGTAATGTAGCCATGGATGCGGCTAGAACGGCAAAGAGAATGGGAGCCCAAGAAGTTTATATTGTTTACCGAAGAGGGGAAGAAGAATTACCAGCAAGGCTCGAGGAGATTCATCATGCCAAACAAGAAGGAATTATTTTTAAGCTTCTTACAAATCCAACAGAGATTATAGGAAAAGATGGCTGGGTTAAGGCATTAAAATGTGTTGAGATGGCGCTTGGAGCAGCTGATGAATCAGGAAGAAGAAGGCCTGAAATAAAGCCGGCTAGTGAGCATATTATTTCCTTAGAAACAGTTATTATTGCTATAGGGCAAACACCAAATCCACTGATTAGACGAACTACAACTGGCCTAGATACACATGATTGGGGTGGCATTATTGTCCATGAAGATACGATGGAAACAAGTAAAGAAAAAGTATATGCCGGTGGAGACGTTGTAACAGGTGCAGCCACGGTTATTTTGGCTATGGGAGCGGGAAAAAAGGCAGCTATTGCCATAGACCAAAAATTAAAGGTGTAAATCTCCCATATTACTTTCCAATTCCTTAAATTTAGACTATAATATAAATAATGATTAGAATAGTATGAATATAAATCAAAATGAAGCGAAGGATGATAGAATGGAAAAGAAAACCTTATCAATTTTTGAATGTAAACTTGGTATGAGGATAGCTGAAACAATTCATAATGATTTAGGAGCTGAAATGATTGTAGAGAACACTATACTAGATCGGCAAATATTAAATCGAATGGAAAGTATGGGCGTTTTGGAAGTTAAGGTATATGCAGAGGATAGCACAAAGCTAAAAGCTAACTATAGCAAAAACATTTATGACAAATATGAGCAAAATATTCAAGTTATGAAAAACATTATGGCTAATGTAGCTGTAGGGGTTCCTTTGGATATGTCAAAAGTAAGATCTATTACAGATACCATATCATCAGGGATTTATTCCAGTAGTGATATTACAGGGCCTTTGTCTTTAGCTAAGGATATAGAAAATTATATTTATACACACAGCATTAACGTATCTTTTATGGCAATGACCATAGGAAAATGGATGGGATGTAGTGAACGTACCATTAAGCATCTAACACAAGCTGGATTATTACATGATATAGGAAAATGCAAAATATCAAATGATATTTTAGATAAGCCAGGGGAATTAACCGAAAAAGAATTTGCTACAATCAAGCAGCACCCAAGATATAGTTATGACATATTAAACCAAATAGATAGTATACATAAAGATGTTTTGCTTGGCATCTTAACCCATCATGAAAGAGAAGATGGAACAGGCTATCCAATAGGAATAACCAGCGAAAAAATAAATATAATAGGGAAAATTGTAGCTGTTGCTGATATTTATGATGCAATGACTTCAGAGAGAGTTTATAGAAAAAGACAAACACCTTTTGAAGTTTTTGAATTAATGCAAAATGGTTCCTTTGGAAAACTTCATCCTGTTATACTAAATAAATTTATTAAAAATATGGCTGAGCATTACCGTGGTTCAAGGGTAGCCCTTAACAATGGGGAAGAAGGAGAAGTTGTTTTTATTAATTACAATAAGGTTTCAAGACCCATTGTTGTTGTTGACGGAAAATTTATAGATTTAAGTCAAGAACAGCATTTAAAAATAGAAGAAATATTAAAAAATAGCAATAAAATATAAATAAGAGGTATAATAATCTTTAAACTGCTAATAATAAACTTGAATAATATGTTGTA
>CAYRAL010000010.1:0-3007 GCA_964422235.1 uncultured Candidatus Epulonipiscium sp.
CTCTTTTTATAGGTATTTAATTAAGAAAGGATGGAAACACAACATGTCAAAAACGCTTTATGAAAAAATTTGGGATTTACATATTGTTGATCAAGAAGAAGGCAAGCCAGGTATTATATATATTGACTTACACCTGCTTCATGAAGTAACTTCAGCTCAAGCTTTTGAGGGTCTACGTCTTGCTAATCGTAAGGTAAGAAGACCTGAACTTTCATTTGCTACAATTGATCATAATGTTCCGACAACAGATCGCTACAATATTACTGATCCTCTTGCAAAAAAACAAATCGAGACACTTGAAGCCAATTGCAAGGAATTCGGGGTGACTTTATATGGTCTTGACAGTCCACATCAAGGCATCGTCCATGTTATAGGCCCGGAACTAGGCCTCACCTTACCAGGTAAAACCATCGTATGTGGTGATAGCCATACGGCTACTCATGGTGCATTCGGTGCCTTAGCCTTTGGTATTGGAACTAGCGAGGTAGAACATGTTTTAGCGACTCAGTGTTTACAACAATCTAAATCTAAAACAATGAATATATCATTTAAAGGTAACTTGCCAGAAGGCGTTTCCGCAAAAGATGTTATATTAGGTGTCATAAGTGAACATGGTACTGATTTTGGGACGGGTTATGTGGTGGAATTCACTGGGGATGCCATTAAAGATATGTCTATGGAAGGACGTCTTACCATTTGTAATATGACCATTGAAGCTGGGGCCAGAGCAGGTTTAATTGCACCTGACCAGATTACTTTTGACTACTTAAAAGGACGTATGCACGCACCACAAGGAGATGACTTTGATTTAGCTGTAGAGCAGTGGAAAGAACTTGTAACTGACCCTGATGCTCAGTATGATGCTCTTGTAGAATTCGATCTTTCAACCCTTGAGCCTCAAGTGACCTGGGGAACCTCCCCTGCTATGGGTGCTAGTATCAATGACCTGGTTCCTTCTCCAACAGATTTTGTAACACCAGGTGAGCAAAATGCTTGTAAAAAAGCCCTTGAATATATGGGACTTAAGGCTGGAACTCCAATAAATGAGATTCCCATTGATGTTGCCTTTATTGGTTCATGTACAAATGGTCGAATAGAAGATTTAAGAGCTGCTGCTAGCATTGCAAAAGGACGTAAAGTTAAAGATGGTGTTAGGGCTCTTATTGTACCAGGATCCCAGAGAGTAAAAATGGAAGCTGAGGCTGAAGGCCTTGATAGAATCTTTATGGATGCAGGATTCCAGTGGCGGGAGTCTGGATGTAGTATGTGTCTTGCTATGAACCCTGACTTTTTAGAGCCTGGGCAACGCTGCGCTGCAACATCTAATCGAAACTTCGAAGGCCGCCAAGGCCGTGGTGGACGTACTCACCTTGTATCTCCAGCTATGGCTGCTGCTGCTGCAATTGCCGGCCATTTCATAGATGTTCGTGACCTTAGTCAATTAGATAAATAATAGGAGGAAATAAATATGAAGCCTTTTAAAAACTTAACAGGCATTGTTATGCCTATTGATCGATCAAACATAGATACGGATGCAATTATTCCAAAGCAGTTCTTAAAACGTATAGAGCGCAGTGGTTTTGGACAATTCGCATTTTATGAATTTAGATATGATGAAAATAATAAGCCCATTAAAGACTCTGTTTTTAATCAGGATCGTTATAGTAACGCTTCCATATTAATCTCACGTGCTAACTTCGGATGTGGCTCATCAAGAGAGCATGCACCATGGGCCTTAGATGATTATGGGTTTAGAGTTATTATTGCTCCTAGTTATGCAGATATATTCTTTAATAACTGTTTTAATAATGGAATTCTTCCTATTAAACTAAGCAATGATATGATGGATATCTTATTTGAAAAAACTTATTCAAGGCCAGGATATAAGCTTTCAGTAGATCTTGAAAGCCAAACAATTTCAGATAATGACGGATTTAGTGTTTCTTTTGACATTGGTTCATTTCATAAAAACAAGTTACTGCAAGGATTAGACGATATTGGCTTAACCTTACTAAAAGAAGATAAAATTGATGCCTATGAAAAGTCCAATAACATTTAGTGTCAAAAGTCAGGTAAGAGATTAATCTCTTACCTGTCTTTTTTTATACTAATCTACACAGTTTTTATACTATTACCTTAGTCTTTACCTTGACCAACCCAGCCACATACTTTATCATTTTAATCAAAGGAGCGATTTATATGAACAATCATTACAATATTTTATTCATTACGTCAGATCAGCAACACTTTGATACAATTGGAAAGTTTAATCCCGAAATAAAAACACCTAATCTAGATAGATTATGTAATGAAGGTACTTATTACGACCGTGCTTACACCGTTAATCCCACCTGTACCCCAACTCGGGCATCACTAATTACCGGGAAATACCCTTCCCAACATGGGGCCTGGACACTTGGCACTAAGTTAGATGAAAATTGCACCACAATTGGCGATTTAATGCATAAAATAGATATGAAAACAGCCTTAATTGGAAAAGCTCATTTTCAACCCCTAGCATCTACAGAGCAGTATCCTTCACTTGAGTCATACCCAATCTTACATGATTTAGCTTTTTGGGAGGATTTCGACCAAGACTTTTATGGTTTTGACACCATAAAACTTGCTCGCAATCATACGAACGAAGCCCACGTGGGTCAACACTATGCCTTATGGATGGAGAAAAACGGCCTAAGCAATTGGCGTGATTATTTTAGACAGCCCGTTGGAACAATGCCAAATGATAATAAATATTCTTGGGATCTCCCAGAAAAGTACCACTATAATGCTTGGATTGCAGAAGAAACCAACAAGCAATTAGAAAAATATAAAAATGAAAATGATCAGTTTTTGTTATGGGCCAGTTTTTTTGATCCACACCCGGACTATTATGTTCCTAAAGACTGGGTCAATCTATATGATCCTAATCAATTAACATTGCCTACTTTAGATCCCTCTGAAATGGAAAAAGCCACTGAACTTCATAAACTCACCCAGGAGGAAGAAC
>CAYRAL010000010.1:3017-14815 GCA_964422235.1 uncultured Candidatus Epulonipiscium sp.
TATTTTATTCATGGTTGCCACTCTCACCTAACAGATGAAAAAACAGCCCGCAAGAATTTAGCTGTTTATTATTCAATGGTCACTTTAATGGATAAATATATCGGGAAAATATTAGATAAACTTGAGGAATTAGATATGGTGGAAAACACCCTTATTGTATTTACAACAGACCACGGCCATTTTGTTGGACAACACGGCCTACATGCCAAAGGCCCATTTATGTACGAGGATCTTATTAAAGTGCCATACATCCTTAGTTGCCCTGGTACGATTCCCCAAAACAAAATAAGTTCTGCTATGCAAAGTCTGGTGGATATCCCTGTTACCTTTCTTGATTATTTGGGTATCCAAATGCCTTATGATTGGACCGGAGTAAATCAACGAAAGGTTTGGGAAGGACTGGAAGACTCCGCAAGAGATCATATTATTTGCGAACTACACCATGATCGAAATACCCTCAATCTTCGTGCGTATGTTAATAAGCAATATAAACTTGTGGTTTATCAAAATCATATGTATGGGGAGCTATACGACTTAGCAGCCGATCCAGGGGAAATCTCAAATTTATGGGATAACCCTGAGTATGCAAGTATCAAAAACGAATTATTAATGAAGTATATATGGGCAGAGCTAGAAAAAGAAAGTTTATTTATGCCCCGAATTATACACGCTTAAGAATAGGACAGTCTCCACTTCATTGTAGTGAAGTGGAGACTGTCCCTCTTTTTCTATTTTAAAGCAAACTTAGCTCTACCTTTTTCACAAATTCTTCTACCTCTTCTTTGAGGAAGGTTTGAGTTCCTTCCTGACTTGCTGCTAAAGCCCCACAGGCAGTAGCGTATGCTAAAGATTTATGACTTGTTAAATTGTTACTAATACCATAAATAAAGCCCGCTAACATTGAGTCTCCTGCACCAACACTACTTTTAACATCTATTTTAAGGGCTCCTGCAAATATGGCCTCTTCTGCTGATACTAAAATACTCCCATCACCACCCATGGAAACAAGGATATATTCAATATTGTAATCTTGAATTAACTGTCTAGCTGCATCCTTAATCTCTTTATGAGTACTTAATTTTCTTGATAAAGCATTTTTCAATTCATGTATGTTAGGCTTAATAATATACGGATTAGCCTTTAGTCCTTCTAGTAAAAAAACACCATCTGCATCTAGTACAGTTTTAGTATACTGACTTGCTATGCCCAACAGTTCCGCATAAATATTAGCCAGTAATCCCTGTGGAATACTCCCGCTAAAAACTAACATCTCACTGTCCTTTGCATATTTAATGATTAACTCTTTTAAACGATTAAGTTGATCTTGGGATACTTCAAAGCCTAGCTCATTAATATCTGTTGTTATTTTTGTATCCATTTCAACCATTTTTGTATTTAATCTTGTTTTCCCTTCTACCATTACAAAATCATTTGTTAACTGTTCGGTCTTTAATAAGCCTTCCACATATTTATTATTTTTTTCTCCCATAAAACCAATGGCACGGGAACTATAGCCTAAAGATTGTAGTACTTTGGCAACATTAATACCTTTTCCCCCAATATCTTCTCTAACACTTTTTATCTTATTGGTAACGCCATGCTGAAATGACTCTAAAGTAATCGTTCTATCAATAGCTGGATTAAGGGTAACTGTTGTAATCATATAAAACCTCTTTTCTTTGTTTTATGCTTGAATTGTTTCTATATCATTTGCCCTAAATTGTTCTATGATCGTTTGATCTGTATCTTGATCAGTAATAATATAATCAACCATAGAAACTGGTGCAATCTGGCACATGGCCACTTTCTTAAACTTACTATGATCAGCTAATAAATATCTTTCATTACCACTTAGCAACATAGCTCTTTTTACTTCTGCTTCTTCAAAGTCCGGTGTTGTTAATCCGTTTTCTAAGGTAACACCATTAACGGCTAGAAATGTTTTATTGACATTGAAACGCCTTAAGCTTTCAATGGCTATGCTTCCCACTGCTGCTAGGGTATTTAATCGTACTTTACCACCTACAACCATCAGTTCTGCATTGGGGTTGTTAGAAATAATGCTTGAAACTGTTGTAGCATTTGTAATAACTGTAATTTTTATAGTAGATTGTCCAATTAAACGGGCTAGTTCTAGTGTCGTCGTTCCTGAATCAAGAATAATAGAATCATTTTCTTCTAAAAACTCAAAAGCTTTTTTTGCAATATCATATTTTTCAGTTGAGCATTTGATTTCTTTTTGATTAAAACTTTCTTCGTCATTTAATTTTATCGTATAATCTGTTAACATGGCTCCGCCGTGTGTACGTTCTAGTTTACCCTCACTCTCTAAGCTAGATAAATCCCGCCGAATAGTGGCTTCTGATGCTTCTAAAGTATCACACAGATACCTAACGGTTATGGCTTTATTAATCATAAGTAATTCTAAAATTTTCTGTCTTCGTTCACCTGGTAGCACTTGTCCCTCCTCCTTTTTTAATAATATGCCTTACGCACTATCTTTTAGTAATTTCCTATAGCTTATTAAACATCTCTTCTTTGATTGCTTGTGATTGTATTAATATAACATATCAATCACATACAATCAACACCTTTATGTAATATTTTTCAAAAAATCCCCAAACTTAGGGTTCCTAAATTTGAGGATTGATTTTACATTGTCAGAAACACTGAAAGCTATCTATTCTTCTTAGATCCATTCCAAAATAGACCCAACGCCTACCATTCCACTGAAAGCCTGCAACAGACCTACGTCCTACGTATGTTAACCACGCCCAAAACCCTCTTCCCCTTGTAGGCCAAATATAAACAAAGCGAAAAACACATGGTCTGATGGTTCCTGGCTCGACGAATTTTGCACTTACTCCCTGTGTTTGGGCAGATTGACTACTTTTAGACGGTGTAAAATTAGGTGGTGGTGAACTTGGCGCTCCTTGTGCTCCCGAGGATGATCCTGGGCTACCAAACCCGGGTCCTTGAGATCCAAATCCTGGTCCCTGTGGCCCACCAAATCCAGGTCCTTGAGGTCCACCGAATCCTGGTCCTGAACCAGGACCAAAGGGCACCGTTTGTCTGTATGGACATCCGTATGGTAAATCATAGGTTTCTAGATGATAAAGGTAATTGGGATCATCAGCAATTTTATTATCTATATTTTTATTGATTAAATCATTATTCTCCATGGAAACACTCCTTTAAATAGCAATACACACTACTATCATATGATTTAAAGGGTATATCGTTCTTCTTATTTCTAGCCTATAATAAAGCATAATATTAATTAATAAAGGATATACTATACTAACCCATCAGAAAGGAGTATTATTATGGCACATTATATTACAAGTATTTTAAAAGACTCGAATGGAGAGATTTCAGGATACCAACTTGAAAATGGACAAATCTTAACGAAAGCTCAAGGCGTCTCTATGGCTAAGGAAGGACAAATCGAGCATGTCACCGTTAGTACCTCTAAGCTAGGGGAAGAGTATCTAAGAAGTACACCTGATGAATATTCAAATAATAATCTAAATAACCTGCCATCTATTACAAATAACAAACTAGATGACCTATCTGTTGTGACTGATGAGCCTTAAAGTAACATTAAAAAATCACCCTTGCTTAATCATCTCAAGCACTGGGTGATTTTTAGGATTCTTTGAATGACCTATTTCTTCTTCAGAATCACTATAACAAGTAGTCCCGATATAACCACGACACTGGCATTTAATATCCACTTAAAATCGAAGCTCTTTTCATCCTTTAGGCCTTCTACTTCTCTAAGGGCTAAGCCTAGCAACTGAGCCCTTTCTTGATTTGATTGTTCCATTTCTACTATATAAGCACTGATATCATAGCTCGGCTTTTGGGCTAATTCATTGCCATACAGAAGTTTTATTTCCTTTGAATCATTTGTTTTAAACACGATTTTATCCACATGATATTCAATTTCTACTGCTTCAATATTGATTGGCTTGTCATCTCGGTCCTTAATGACAAGTTGCAAATACTCAGGCGCAATAAACTCCCCCATTGTTTCTCTTAAAGAGATATCCATATTCTCAATCTTAAATTCTTCTAAGCTAAACTTATAAATTGTTCCCTGTGTCATTTGCTGAATTCTTTCCCCCACTTCATTTACAAGATAAATCTGGTAATCCCTATTAAAATCATCATTACTTTTTAACTTTATATTATTCATTCTAAGACCATCTTTATTATGGACTGTTACAATTGTTTCCTTGGCTTCCTTATCTACTTCTACCTTATAATCCATGGTTTTAGACTTTTTGTATTGCTCATAAGTCTCTTCTGTATGATCGTAGATTAGGGTTAGACGACTAATGGGCACCTCTCCCATATCATTGAGTGAAATAATCCTATAATAAGCATATTTATAATTCCCATCAAGAGGAATGTGAAATTTACTTTGGCCATTAATATTATAAATTATATCCATCTGGATATTTTCCCAGCTTTTATTATCATGACTAGCAAGGACTTTTACTTCCTTGTAAAAACTATCCTTCGGCACCTCAAGCACTATGATGTTTCCTATAATATCTGTATTTTCGTTGATGGGTTTTATTTTATAATCTGTGTAGTAATCATTTTCTTTCATATAATAAAGTATCTCTTGACTGGCATACTCTACATATTCTTTTGTATTTTGATTGATAAAACCATTATATATATAGTAGGGTACATATTCATTTTTTTCATTTATAAGTCTTATATCTGACAAATCTTTTTTTGCATAAGAGTAGACTTCTTCATCCAAAAAAAACGCTTTTACCCCTTCTTTATTCTCGTAAGTTACCTCTTTTGAGTATCTCCATTGTTCTGGGTTATCAGCCAAAGTATTGGTGGCTAAACAGAAGATAAACCCAACTATTAAGCCTAGTATCTTAGGAACTTTCTTCACTATGCCCCTCCTCTTTTAAGCTAGTATTTAGCTTTTGGTAGATAAATGATATTGCCATTAAAACAAGGCCAAAGCAGAAGTATCCTATGATCTTACCAGCCCCTTCTAAATTACTTAAGTCAAAGATAAATAGCTTTACTGTGGCAAAAATTGATAAGCCAAGACCAAATCGTCGTATTAATAAATAGTTTTTCTTAAATCCAAAAATAATACATCCCATTGCTGAAACAACAAATACAATACTAATGATTAAGTTTATATTGTGCAAATCTAATTGAATGGTTAAAAATCCTGTTACAACACCTAAAAGATAAATAACCATGGCTAATGGGTAATACTCAATACTCCTCCTTTGTCTTAGGACCAGTTGAAGCGTTAGATCTTTGATACTTAGGAATACTAAAATATTATATACAATGAGTATAATGGTTCCTATCCAGCGCGCTGCCGGAGTAGGCGCCCCGCCTGTCCTGTTAAAAGTAAGCAGAATACATGTCATATTAGAAAGAATCAATAATCCTGTGGAGATAGTAATGACTCCCTTATCTCTTATGGCCTTAATTTTCACTATGCCATAAGCAAATACGATGGTTATCATAGCCAAAATGATGATTTTGTAGAAGTCTACATAATCTATTGGCATTAACTTAATCATGTAAATATCATAGGCCTTTCCAAAGATTCTTAATAAGTAAATCCATGTATTAAAAATCACAATATACTTTAATAGGTTAATCAGCTTTCCTTTGTCGCTATACTTCATTGTAGGATTGGTATTGTATTCTGGAAGATATAAGCTATAGACATAAGCAAGACCAAATGTTAATAAGGAATACCTTAAAGCAAAATATTCAATATTCCAGCCCCAGTTAATATCATTTATAAGAAATCCTAATGCACAAAGTCCAAGTATAATCCATCCACCTAACTCAATTTTTTCTACACCACGTTTTTTAACAAATGCCAGGATTAATATGGCTTCTATTAGCCATCCCATAGCCGCCCACTGAATACCAAACTGAAAAGGTATCATAAGAATCGTAAAGGTTAGAGCTGTTATACTAAACAAAGCTTCTATATGCTTTTCTTGTGAGTATCTCTTGCGAATCACTCTACTTAAAGCAAAGTATCCTAATGCGTAGGCTAATGCTAAAAACCCTCCATAGTCTTCAAATCCAGCTACATAAAATAGAAAGTAGATTAAAATGCAATTTATAACTGTGTTAAAGGCAAGTAAAATTAAGTCTGCCACTTTAAGTTTAATATTTTCCTTAATAGGATAGGCAAGTGTTATTCCTAGGTACATAATAAAGGTTAATAACCCGTAGATGATTCCAACAACATCATTATCCACCCAAAACACCAACAATATTAAACATGGCATATTTAAAATAAAACTCAAATAATTTATAAAAATCCATCTTCGCCCTAATGCTATAACCAACATTAAAAGGTTTAAGATTATTAAATATCCCATAGCAACATATACGCCAGTGCCCCACATTTCCATCAGAAGTCCATAACTGAAAAATGGTAGGTAGCCACCAACTAATGATATGCCGGCAATAGTCCTTGAATTATATCTTTGAGATAAAACAATTGCACCTAGGGTTATTAAAACTGAAACCACTATACTCATGGGTAAATTCAATATCCTAAAAAAGAAATAACTACTAAATACAGCTAGATACAAAACACCTATTCCAGCACCACATAAACCTAGTGCAAATAAGTTTTTTTCTTTTTTATTGAACCATTCTCCAGCACCTAACATAAGACCCCCTAGTAAAAAACCAGATATAGCCTTCATATAGTCCGTAAACCACGCTGAATATGTATATTGCATAGCTGTAGCAACACCAAATAATAATAAGATGACACCAACCTTATTAATCCAATTAAGACCAATATTAACTTCTATATTATTATGTTTTTGCTTTTTAATCAGTTCTTCCTCTGTTATTTCTCTCTTCTCATTGTCATATGTCACCTTTATTTCCTCTAAAGTACTTTTATGACTTTCTATAATCTTCTCTTTTTGGATGGCAATTTTCTCATCTAATGCCTGCTCTAAACCATTAATTTCACCATCTATTTCTTCTTTATTATCCAAAAATTCTTCTCTTGCAATGCTACTAATTTCCTTTAACTTTTGCTTTGCTGAGTTTTCCAGATAAAGCAGTCTATTGATAGCACCCTTTTCCTCACTTTCAAAATACAAATGGACCTTTTTAAGGGATGCACTCAGAATACTATTCCTCTCGTTAAACATCTGCTCTTTTAGGGCAATTTTAATAGCAATGTTTTCTTTCTCTAATTTTTGCGCCTTTTCTTTTACCTCTTTTAAGTCTTCTTTTAGCTTAATTAAATCCTTTTTTAGTTGAATGTTCTCATTAATAGAATCATCTTCACTAATTTGTTTAAGGACTTCTTCATACTCCTTTAAGATTTCTTTTTGGCTCCCTAATAACTCTTTTACCTTATTGCTTAAATCCATAAAATCCCCCCATAATTTCTATATTTATAATCATATGCTATTTTCAATGTATTTTCAATACTATTATAAAGTGATAATTCTGCACAATTTCAATTAAAAATATGCCTCTTCTTGTAATAAATAGTTTTATTATAAGAAAAGGCATATTTTTTTTAACTTTGAGGGGTTTTATTAAATTTTATTTTACAATTCACTCTCACATAATCTCTGTATATTATTCTTATCTAGTACTTCTTTGGCTCCATCTAAGTCTTCCATTTTAAACACAGCAAATGCTTCCCCAGAATTTCTTCCTAAAAAAGCATACATATATTCAATACTCACACATGCATTATCTAGAACCTCTAAGACTTTGGCAAGGCTTCCTGTTGAGTTTTCAAGAAATGCTGATAATTGCCTAACTGACATAGTGATAGACCCTTTCAACTGTTTCTATGAGTTTTTGACTTTACTGTATAATTTAATGGGTAATTGGGAAAGTTCTTTAACTAAGTGACCTGTCATTCCTGTAATAGAGTTAGGCACCTCTTGCAATCGCTGCATTACCGATTAATATTTCTTTCATAAATTATGTATTCCCACTTAGTAAATTTTATCTTCTAATTAAGTATGTGCTTATAATTAATCAATAAAAAATCTCCAACCTAGATGACTCTAAATTGGAGATTTAAACTAAATTTGGTTAAACAACTCTGCTGGTTGATTACACAGTGGACATGTAAATTCGTCAGACATAGGTCCTTCATGAATATGACCACAGATGGAGCATTGCCATTTCTCTGTTTCACCGTCTGCTATTGTAGCTTGCTTTTTAGCTAGTTCCACTTTTTCATTTGGCTTAATGAGTTCAAGGAGTCTTTCTACAGTGTCTACTGGAAAGTCTGCTGGTGGATCTTCTAGTAATGACCTTAAAAGTTTATTGACAGTAGCACTTTGAGGAATCATATACCCTGCTTCCCGTATAAGATCCTCCGCCATAATCCTATTGGATTTTGCTAGGGCTGTTAGCAATTGCTTTTTAATTGGGTTATCAGTAGCGGTTGCAATTTGCAGGGCTGCCTTCTCTTGTATTGTTTTACTATGGACTAATTCAAATAGCTCATTGACAACTGCATTTGATTTTTTCTGTTGTGGTGGATATATCTTAGGAATCATTGATATTGCGCCTGACGGACAAGCTTTAGCACACATCTCGCATCCATTACAAGTTAATGCATCAATCTGTCCGGTTTCTGTATCTGTTGCCCCAGTTGGGCAAACATAAAGACATAGACAATCTTTTGTACATAATCTTATATCTCTTACTGCACGCATAGTACTACCTCCCTATCTCAACAATTTTGAATTTTGGCACCTTACAAACTGGACAAATTTCTGGCAGCTCATTGCCTATGTAGATAAAACCACAGATGTCACATACATGAACGCCTTTATCCTCTAGCATTGTATCTCCTTGTTTTTCATATCTAGATAACAATGAGTTTAAAATCTTTGTAACCTTTTCACTCCAAAGAAGTGCCCTTTTAGCGCCTCTATCTTTTTTGCTCTTGGCAATAGCATTAGCATTGGGATAAGTAGCATTTAGATCTTTTTCAATATTAAGCACAATATGATTAATATTACTTTCTAAAACAGTGGATGTTTTTCTTGTGTAGTAATCAGATAGCTTTGTAAATAACTCAGATTCTTCTCCAAGATATTGTTTTTCAGCACCTTTAGCAAGATTTGAGAAAAGCACTGACATCTCACCATTCAATAATTCTCCTAGGTCCTCATTATTTTCAGTGATGGTTATGTCCTCTACTTTACTTTCTTCTACCTGCTCTTTAAAGTTCTCTTTGGAAGCATTACATAATGGGCATGTCCAGTCATCAGCCAAGTCTTCCCATTTTGTTCCTGAAGCGATGCCTGATTCTGTGATTCCTTGGGCTTCATCATAAATAAAACCGCAGATTGTACAAACATACTTTTTCATTTTAGTGACCTCCTTTGTTATTTTATATACTAATTATATCATAATATGTATACAAAAATCCCTATAACTCTGATTATTGTCAGAATTACAGGGATTTACTACGCTTATTAGAGATTGTTTGCTTTCATTGTCTGCTTATAATAATGTGTGCTTGTGTAAATCTCTTGTTTTAATGGGTTCTTTTTATCTTTCATCATGGTATAAATCATATATCCAAATACCCCTAGATTAAATACAATTGAGATAACACTAATAGCCATCCACATGCTCACTTTATATGTGGGTACTATTTGTAAGTATTGACTCTTTTGAAAATCAACTGATAAAGAGAACATTGCATACATGGCTAATATCTGTGCTCTATGCTGAAGCCATGCACCTCTTTTAAATACAAATTCTGCTATTAATGCGGCAGCTAAGATACTGAATCCTGCATACATAGATCTAGTTGATATACCGTTATAGACATATGCAAAATTCCATAATGTGTAGCCTACTATATACATCCATGTCATATCGGGCCATATCATATCTTTTGATTGATCTCTTGATACTGTAATACCAACAAATCCTGTCAGTGTAACAATGCATAAGATCCCTGCAATAGCATTTAATATATTCCATGGTCCACCAAGGACAACGATTCCCCCTGGATCTACTGTCATTTCTTTAAAGGTTTGAAATATCTCAAACTCTCTATAAACTGCTTCTGCTATGTTTATTGAAAGGATTGAAACAGGAAATATGGCTGCAAATTTAGTCTTACCTAAGTTTGTAAATCTTATTAGCATAAAGCCACAAACTCCCGCTAAAGCAGATACTACTTTAACCCAAGCAAACCAAGTCTTACCTGTTGGTGAGCCTAATACATTGGTAAAAACTAATATGGCTAACACAAGCGGTAGCACACAGTATGCTGCTATGGATGCCGCTTTAGATTTTCTTGTTAGCTCATTTATGACGACCCATAGAGCTGTTAACAATATAACCCCTAATATACTTCATAAAAGAAATTATTGCATTTTACATCCCCCCATCATCCTTTAAAATGCAATAATTTCTTTTATGTTAAATTCTTCTCCTGATACTAAATTGTACTTTTCTCCCCCACATTTTGGACATATCTTTCGATGCTCAATAACGTTATATATATCACTACATTCTTTACACTCTGCATTTGCAGGAAGTACTATAATTTCCAGCTTTGTGTCTTCATAAGGTGTTTCACTGACGGCTGCCGGGTAACACTCCTCAATAAATCTGGGTATAGCCTGAGATAATTGACCAATTTCAAGTACAATCTTATCTACCTTTGTAATATTATTTTCATCAACACACTTATCTACTATTTTAATAACTTCATAGACAATTCCTAGTTCATGCATTTTAATTACCTCGTTTTACTAAATGGATTCATTTTATTGGCAGTAATTTTAGCTTTACGAACAAGGGTATTTTTAATGACTGTTTTGGGTAATTGATCAATTTCATACCCCTCAGCATTATATACTTTTTCAAGCTTAATGGCGTCAAATTTACACTTTAATGTACATGCTCCGCAACCAACACATAGGTATTCATCTCTCTTAGTAACACCACAGCTGAGGCACCTTAAAGTTTCTTTTTTAATTTGCTCTTCTGTTAAAATCCCTCTTAGATCCTTAAAGGTTGTTTTTGCTTGTTTGCCATCAACATGATCTGTTTTTTGTCTTACTGCACCGTCATATCCTTCTATCTCTGTTAAGTTTGCTTTATCTAACACTGTATATGAGTGGGTATCTCTACCAAATAGTAAGGATTGCCCCTTTTGTACAAATCTGTGAATTGAAACTGCACCTTCTTTACCCGCAGCGATGGCATCAATTGCAAATCTTGGGCCAGCTGCAACATCTCCACCTGCAAAAATATCTGATTTTGATGTTTGTAGTGTAATAGGGTTAACGTCAATGGTTCCTCTAGGTGCTAACTTTACCCCTTCATCTTCTAAAAGGTTTCCATAATCAAAAGTTTGGCCCACTGATAATAAGACATAATCACAAGAGACAACTTTTGTGTCCTTTTCATCAAATTGAGGATTAAAATTACCACTTGCATCCCAGATAGTCAGGCAACGTTTAAACTCAACACCTGTTACTTTACCATTTTCAGTCATGATTTTGCTTGGCCCCCAAGAGTTGTTAATGGTAATATCTTCACTTAAGGCCTCTTCAACTTCTTCAAGGTGAGCTGGCATATAATCCCTATCTTCTAAGCAAAACAGATCTGTTTGGGATACGCCCCCAAGTCTTACAGCTGTTCTTGCAACGTCTATTGCAACGTTACCACCACCAATGACAATTACCTTACCTTCTACCTTTGTTTTTTCTCCAAGGTTAACGGTTCTTAAGAAGTCTACCCCACTT
>CAYRAL010000011.1:0-14628 GCA_964422235.1 uncultured Candidatus Epulonipiscium sp.
TTTTGCTCTAATGTTGTCTGAGCTATATTAGATGCGTGGTCTGAAATTCTTTCTAGGTTACTGATAAGGTCTAAGAAAGTTATTCCAGCCATAGATGTACAACGTTCTTCTGTTAGACGTTTAACATGTCTTTTGCGTAGCTCTTTTTCGATCTCATTCACTTTTTGCTCTGCTTCTAGTACTTTCCTAGCAATTGTAACATCATTTTTTGCACATGCTTCTAGTGCAAGCTGAAAACTTTTAGATGCTGCGGCTGTTATTTCTTCTATTTCACTTTTTGCTACTTCTGAAAATACCAGCTCATCTCTTATGCCTATTTCGGCTAGTTCAGCAATGTTATCCGCATGGTCTCCAACTCTTTCCATATCACTAACTGAGTGAAATAAACCTGTTACAAACATATGCTCGTATTCTGAAATAGGCGTGTTTGTAATCTTTACCATATAATTGTTGATACCATGTTGTAATTGGTTAATAATCTTTTCCCTTTTAAAGACATCTGCAATTTTTTCTGCATCCTTTTCTAATAGTCCTTCGACGGCTAGTTTTACGTTAAGGGCACTCATCTCACCCATTCTGACCACTTCTTTAACAACGTTCTGGATTGCAAATGAAGGTGTTTCTAAAACACGGCTATCTAAATGAAGAGGTTCTCCTTCAGAAACCTCGTCCTCCCCAGGGACAAGTTTTTCAGCCAAAAACACAATTTTATCAGCAAATGGGAATAGTAAAAGTGTGTTTAGTATATTAAAGACAGTGTGTACAATACTGATTTGAGTCATTGTAATAAGAACTCCGCCTACACTTGGATTGACTCCTCGGAAATAAATAACAGCAATAATTGAAAAAACAACTGATCCCATAACATTAAACAATAAGTGAATAATGGCTGCACGCTTTCCATTTTTACTTGCACCTATTGCAGATAGCATAGCAGTTACACATGTTCCTATATTTTGTCCCATAATAATATAAACCGCTGCACTCCATGGCACTAGAGCAGCTGCTGCTAAGGTCTGTAGTATACCGACTGAAGCTGAACTACTTTGTATGACTGCCGTTATAACTGCTCC
This sequence comes from uncultured Candidatus Epulonipiscium sp., assembly GCA_964422235.1. GTDB lineage: Bacteria > Bacillota > Clostridia > Lachnospirales > Cellulosilyticaceae > JAAYSX01. Next base: position 1,074 of record CAYRAL010000011.1, read on the forward strand.
TGCAAGAACGCCTAGTATAGGATTACTACCTAGCTTTAGAAAGGCATTGCGAAATTGTGGTAAGTCACTTAAAGGCTTAACTGCATCGCCCATAAGGTCTAATCCTAAAAATAATACACCAAACCCAAGTAAAATTCCACCTATCTGGTGCATCTTGTCTTTAGATGAGAAAAACAACATGATAACACCTATAATAATAGTTATGGGTGCTATTGTAGATGGTTGCAAGAATGTTGCCCACTCTCCTAGTGATACAATCCAACCTGTTACTGTGGTTCCGATATTTGCTCCCATAATAACGCCAACTGCCTGAGCAAGTGACATAAGCCCCGCATTGACAAATCCTACTACCATAACAGTCGTAGCAGAACTACTTTGTATGATCCCTGTTATACTAATTCCTACCAAAACACCTAAAAAACGATTGTTTGTAAGAACCTCTAATATTTTCTTTAATCTATTACCTGCAGCTTGTTGTAAGCCCTCACCCATTCTATCCATACCATAGAGAAATAATCCCAGTCCACCCACAAAACTTAAGATCATCTGCATATAGTTCATCTCGGCCATAACCTTCCTCCTCTGTCAATTGTAGCTAATTGCTACATATGTAAATATGATAATCCTTCCTCAGACATTCTACCATAGTTGCGTATTTCCTTGCAAGGACCTTTACTACGTACTACGAGCGACTACGAGGGACGGTTAACATTAATTGCTTTTAGTAATAATGTTAACCGTCCCTCGCCGTCTCCTTATTTAAAGCTATCTTATACTTATTTCTTTTTTAATCAACGTAAAAAACACTCTAAATATTTTTAATTTATAGAGTGGAGCGTATATTATTTTGGTATTTAATTTTTATTTATATACCCTATTCTAACATATTTTCACAAAATTAAACACTCTTCAAGCATCTTTTTATCTTTTAATACAAATTCCAATCCCATAAGGGATAACTTAGATACTCTAGATTGAGTTATATTTCCCATTATTTCACAGATCTCTCTTTGTTTAATATTAGAAAAGCAACTCATTAAAAAGCAGTTTAAAGCCCTTAGTTTGGTATAGGATTTATTGTATCTTAGGTGTATTCCTAAAGGGTCTTGATTTAAATACTTAGCGACATAAGCGATGATTTTTTTAGGATCTGTATGCTTTATGATGATACGTCTTTCGCTTCGATAATCAGTCTCGGGGTTTATAAATTCAAAGTCATGTTCAAATTCTTCTAGATTGCTAATTCCAATAAGCTCAAGGTATTTTTGCTTGTTTTTACTGTGATTAAGATGTAGCAATTCTTTCAGAAATTTGGTGTTGAGTATCCCATAAGTATCTGTATCCGCCAGATATTCTTTCAAGCTTGAAAAAGGATACGCAGCTACATTGTCTCTGTATCCTTGAATATCCTTAGGGTTATTGTGAATGTAAGCTGACAGGGTAATAAAGTATTTCTCACTATTAACAGCTTTAGCATTAAAGCGATCCCGAAAAACAGAACCACCTCTTTTATACTTCTGATTATAATACTGGGCGTAACAAAAATTAACAACATGCATAATCTTTGAAATATCTGCGCCGAGAGTATCGATTAATAGATGTCCATGATTATTCATCAAACAATATGAGTATAGAGCAAATCCATATTTGTACTGATACTTTTTGAGTAAGGCTAAATATTTAATTTTATCGTCTTCATCTCTGTATAAATCAAACTCACTTTGGCTTCTAAACATGACGTGGTACATACCATTTGGACTTTTTAATCTTGCTGCTCTTGGCATTTATATCATCTCCTGAATTTCTATTTATAGAGATTATTGCCAAGCTTTGGCATATTTTATACACATTGCTGAAAATTGTTAACCGTCCCCTAGCCCCTAGCCCCGCAGGATTGTCCCGCCACCAACGACTGTGTCGCCGTCGTATAGGACTAGAGCCTGTCCTGGGGTAATGGCTCGTTGTGGCTCGTAGAAGGTGCAGAGGAGGGTATCTGGTCCTGTTATCTTGATGGTGCAGGGTGCTGCCTTCTGGGAGTATCTTATTTTTCCGCTTAGAGTTAACTCTTCACCCACTTTTGGTGTTTGGAAGGGCATGAAATTTAGTTGGTTTGCGTTTACTGTGGTTTGGAATACGTCTTTGTTATCGCCAACGATGACTTGGTTGGTTTCTGGGTTGATTGCGATGACGTATAGGGGTTTGGCTGCTTGGATGCCTAGACCCTTTCTTTGACCGATGGTGTAGTGGATGATTCCTTTGTGTTTGCCTAGGATGTTGCCTTCTAGGTCTACAAAGTCACCTTCTTGGCTTTTTATATCGGTGTTTTCTGTGATATATTTTGCGTAGTCATCGTCTGGCACAAAGCAGATTTCTTGGCTATCTGGTTTTGTGGCAACGGCTAGTTTGATTTGGTGTGCAATATCCCTTATTTGATCTTTGGTGTAATCTCCAAGGGGCATCAGGGTGTGTTTTAGTTGGTACTGGGTTAGGTTATACAAGGCGTAGGTTTGATCTTTAGCAATGGTTGCTGATTGAGTGAGTGCGTAGCGCCCGGTTTCTTCATTATAGCTAACTCTTGCGTAGTGGCCTGTTGCAATGTAGTCTGCCCCTAATTGAAGGGCTTTTTGGAGCATTGATTCCCATTTTACGTATCGGTTACAAGCGATGCATGGGTTTGGGGTACGCCCTTGTTGGTATTCGTCTAAAAAATAATCTATGACATATTTTTCGAAGTCGTCCCTAAAATTAATAACATAGTGTGGAATGCCTAGTTTTTGACAAACTCGCCTCGCATCATCTACTGCTGATAGACCGCAGCACCCACCACTATCATCGTCTGGTGCGTCTTTTCCCCAGATTTGCATGGTAATTCCGATTACTTCGTATCCTTGTTCTTGAAGAATATGAGCTGCTACTGAGCTATCCACACCACCCGACATTCCTACTACTACTTTTGTTTTTTCCATTTTTTCACCTCATTGTACTCCTTCAGTCTTATAGTCCCTCAATCTTGTAGTGCTTAAGTATTGTAGTCCTTAAGTCTATTTTTAATCTCTAGTTCTTAATTTGGAGTCTCAAATATTACCTTTTTAATCCCTTAAAGCTTACCTAAACCCAATTTTTTTAAACATGAATGGTCTCCCCCAAAATGAAGACCCTAGAATCCTAAGATTCTAGGATCATTAAAATCCTTAGTCTTCTTCATTGACCTGATCATGGTGATCGTGGTCTTCTTTAGGCTCCTCTAATCCTTCAATTTCAAGGCCATTTTTTTTAGCATAATCCCAAAGGGCTGCTTGGAGGGCTTCTTCTGCTAAACAAGAACAATGTAATTTCACTGGTGGTAAGCCGTCTAAAGCTTCTGTTACTGCTTTATTTGTAATTTTAATGGCTTCTTCTACAGTTTTCCCAATAACAAGCTCTGTTGCCATTGAGCTTGTTGCTACTGCAGCGCCACAACCAAAGGTTTTAAACTTGGCTTCTTTAACAATGTTATCTTCTATATTAAGGTACATCTTCATAATGTCCCCACATTTTGCGTTACCAACAGTTCCTACACCACTTGCACCTTCAAGTTCTCCAACGTTTCTAGGATTCATAAAGTGATCCATTACTTTTTCACTATACATACTCTCCACCTCACATATGTTTTATATTAACAGTTATTTAGCTTTATTTTTACTTTCGTTTAGAAAATCTTCATATAAGGGTGACATGTCCCTCATTCTTTGGACGATTGCTGGAAGGATTTCTAGGAGTTTATCAGCTTCTTCCATGGTGTTCATTTCTCCTAGGGTGATACGTATTGATCCATGAGCCTTCTCATGAGGCAATCCAATCCCAAGCATGACATGGGATGGATCTAAGGACCCAGATGTACATGCTGAGCCACTAGAGGCTGCTATGCCGTTCATATCAAGGAGCAGTAGTAAAGACTCACCTTCGACAAATTCAAAGCCAATATTGACGTTGTTTGGCAATCTTTTTTCCCTATGACCATTGAGCTTTGCATATGGAATTTCTTTTAAAATACCATCTATGATATAATCTCTAATATCTCTGACTCGATTATTTTTATTGTCTAAATCTGCGTAGGATAATTCCATGGCTTTTGCAAGGCCTACAATTCCTGGTAGGTTTTCCGTGCCACCTCGTCTACCTCTTTCTTGGGCCCCACCGTGAATAAGTGAGCAAAGTCTAACGCCTCGTCTAATGTATAGCACGCCTATCCCCTTAGGACCATATATTTTATGCCCAGAGAGGGATAACAGGTCTACACCTAATTCACCTACGTCAATTTTCTCTTGTCCCACAGCCTGCACAGCATCTGTATGGAAAGGTACACCATGAGCTTTCGCAATAGCGCCGATTTCTTTAATTGGCATAATTGTACCGATTTCGTTGTTAGCGTACATAACTGAAATTAAAATTGTTGTCTCTTTAATGGCCGCTTCTACTTGTTCTGGTGTTACTAGGCCATCTTCATCAACCTCTAAGTAAGTTACTTCATAGCCGTGTTTTTCAAGGTATTCGCAGGTATGAAGTACTGCGTGGTGTTCTATTGTTGTTGTTATGATGTGATTGCCTTTTCGGTTTTTTCTGCCGGCTATTCCTTTAATGGCCCAGTTGTCTGCTTCAGTCCCGCCTGATGTAAAGAAAATCTCATTAGGCTTTGCCCCAATTACATTTGCAATGCTTTCTCTAGCATCATCCACTGCTTTTCGGTTGATTTGTGCTATTTGATAAACACTAGATGGATTTCCAAAATTTTGTGTAAAATAAGGCATCATTGCATCTAGTACTTCTGGTTTTGTTGGGGTTGTAGCTGCGTGATCAAAATATATTCTTTCCATGGTGATTTACTCCTTTATATTTACTTGTTCGTAGTCATTAACTAAAGCCTCTAGCATAATTGAGTCGACAACATCGTTAATGCCATCTCTTATTTTAATCCATACTTCCTGAGTTATACATCTATCGTGATTTGTGCACTGGGCTATATTATCTTCACAACTACAACTTGTCGGTGCAAGAGAGCCTTCTAATGCCCGTAGTATTTGGCCAACAGATATATCCTTGGGAGCTTTTGCTAGCTTATATCCACCTTGGGCTCCTCGCCTACTTTTTACATAGCCGGCTTTTCGAAGCAGTGCAATTAATTGTTCTAAGTAATTATCTGAAACATCTACACTTGTTGCAATTTCTTTAAGTGTAATATAGTCATCTTTTGCATATACGCCTAAAGCAATCATTGCTTTTAAACCATATTGTCCTTTCGTTGATAATTTCATTTTAGCACCTCTCTAAATCCCTTTACTAAACATTATTTAATTGATCCTATTTCAATCCCTAGTGAATAGGTTGGGATTCTATTTATAGGTTAACATTATGTTTTATTTTTGTCAACGGTTTCCTATAACTTTTTTAAAATACTAAGGCCTCCTAAACACCATATGGTTTAGGAGGCCTTAGACATTTTATTTTATTTTATTATTTTTTACTTTTTTTGAGCGTTAGGGAAATGCGCCTATTTCTGACGAAATATCTCCACTGCTTGCTCAGGTATGGCATTAAGTAATGGTCGATTCCAAATGTTCTTCCTGCGCCACCTAACATGGAAATTGATACCACTAGGTACCATAAATCGTTAAGACCTGTAGAGATTAAGAAGTTAAGGTTCATAACAATTGATACAAGGGCTGCAAGAAATACAAATGAGCCACTTAAAAATGCTAGACCAAGACCGATTTCTGTCAGTACTACAAACTTTTGGAATAACATTGCGTTAGGAACAATTATAGTATCCACAAACCAAGCATAAACTCCTGGCGTATGACTGCTTACTAATTGCATAACAGATGCTCCTGTGTTTGCATCAGTTCCCCCGCCTGAGCCAGCTAACATAACCCACTCAAACCATCCATCATTATACTTAGTTACCCCTTCCATTAACCACTTGTAACCCAAATAAACTCTTAAAATGGTTAACCAAAAGTTTGGTGTTAATACCTTTAGGTGGTTATGAAGGAAGTAGTTACCGTGTTTTTGGTGGAACCATTCGTGCTCTATATATGCCCAAGTTGCTTCAAAGCCACCAATGCCAAATAAGTAATGAATATTAATCAGATGTTTCATTATAAGGGCAACTACTCCTGATAATTTTATATTGCCAAACTGAGCCACTGCATATTTATGTCCAAATGACACCATTACACCATGAAGGTTTGGTTTGCATTCTTCGGCTTCTTTGCCCCTAATGTCATTGAGTATGTTTTTGGCTGCAACAATACCTGTTTGCATGGCTGATTCTACAAGAGCTGGTAATGGTTTACCTTCTTTTGTTATAAATAATGAAAAGTCTCCTACTGCATAAACATGACCATATTGTGTTCTGGTGTACTCATCAACACAAACCCTTGCTCCTTGACCTGTTTTTAGTACTAGGTTGTTGAAGCATTCGTTAGCTTTAACACCACCTGTCCATACAAATGTACTGGCAGGTATTTCTGTTGTCTCGTTAACAAAAACAGAATCGGGTGTAACCTTTGTAATAAAAGATGATGTTATAATTTCAATACCAAGCTTTTTAGTCATATAAGCCACTGACTTATCGATTAGTTTTTGATCAAGAATCGTAAGAACTGTATCGTGTGCTTCTAAAATAACAATACGGACCTCATCCCTATCAATGCCGTACTCCACTGCTAGTTGATTTGACCAGTGTGAAAGTTCTCCAGCAAGCTCTGTCCCTGTAAACCCGCCACCCCCAATAGCAAATGTAAGGTATTTGCGTCTAACTTTAGGATCTTTCTCAAGCTTAGCTTTTTGGAACATTTCTAGTATACGGTTTTTAACTGCAATACTTTCATCATAGGACCAAAAAGGCATTGCATTTTCTTTCATGCCTTCAATTCCAAAATAATTAGGCTCTGAACCAACTGCAAGTATTAAGTAATCATATTCATAATTATTATATTTCCCTTCAATTACCTGATTCTCAAATTGAACTTCTGCTACCTCATCCTGAATCACATTAACATCGCTGTATTCAAAGATTTTTCGCAGTGATATGATAATACCATCTTCGCTAATACGGTTCCCTGATACCTCATGTAACTCTGTAAGAAGCGTATGGTAGGGGTTTTTGTCAATAATGTTTATTTCTAGCTTTTCATTTTTCTTCTTTTTCTTTTGTAGTGTAAGTGCAGCTTCGATTCCTGCGTAGCCTGCCCCGATTATAAAGACTTTTCTTGTCATTAAGTTCCCTCCTTTTTTTGTCATACCTAGATAATTATATCATACTATGTCGTAATTTGGAATAAAATTTAACAATCTATAATTTGTCATAGCTTTTTTACTCTTTTCCAATTATAATAGGAAGTTGTGTATATTACAATAAAATATTGCGTATGTTAAGCTAATCATATTAATTTCACTTAGGAGGTGTATTTTATGAAAGCTAAAACAATAATTTTCGTACTTTCTTTACCCATTATGTTCCTATTATCTAGTTGCCAAAGTAATACTTCAGATCAGTTGCCTTCTGCTGACAAAACAGCTCAGCTACTTGGCACTGTTATTACAGCTAGGGCCTACGGAGATAATGCAAAGCTTGCTTTGGATATGGCCTTTGATAGGGTTCAGGCAATCGAAAATAGAATGTCAAGATTCAAAGAAGGTAGTGAGGTTGACTTAATTAATCAAAATGCAGGCGGTGAGGCTGTCAGTATTAGCCCTGACACCTACTTTGTTATTAAAACGGCTCTTGATTATGCTGAAAAAACTAAGGGTGCTTTTAATCCGTTAATTGGCGATATTGTGGATCTTTGGGGCATTGGAACAGAGAATCCTAGAGTTCCATCTACTGATGAACTGAATAATTATTTACCCTATATCGCCTATGATCAATTAGAGCTCACGGAAGATCCCTATACAGCCAAACTACCATCCAATAAAGCTAAACTAGACTTAGGTGCTATTGCAAAAGGCTATGCCGCTGACCAAATGCAAGAGATTCTTTTAGAACAAGGGATTACTTCTGCTTTACTGAATTTAGGTGGTAATGTTATTGTATTAGGTAGTAAACCAAACGCAGACCTCTGGAGCATCGGTGTACAAAATCCCCTTGCAGATAATAGAGGAGATATAGCCGCTGTATTAAAAGTTAAAGATACATCTACTGTGACATCTGGTAGCTATGAGCGTTTCTTCGAACGAGATGGTGTTAGGTATCACCATATTATGGACCCGTTCACCGGTGCACCAGCTGAAAATGGCGTTATTAGTAGTACCATCATTACCCCTAATTCTATGGATGCTGATGCTTTGTCTACATCAGTTTATATTTTAGGTAAAGATAAGGGCCTTGAACTGATTGAATCACTAGCTAATGTAGAAGGCATCATCATTACAGATGACCTTAAGGTTTATACAACTTCTGGCATTACTGATGATATATTTACCATCCAAAATAAGGAGTTTGTATATGAAAAAGGCAGATAAATATATTTTACTTGTTATTATAATCTTATTAGTAACCAGTATAGTAGGTGTTTATCTATTTAAAACTGTTTTATCTACACCAGGTGCTACTGCTATTATTACCCAAAATGGAAGTGTTATTCACTCTATTGATCTTAATAAGGTTAATGAGCCTTATGAAATTACTGTAAAGGCTGAAAATAATGGATTTAATACCATTTATGTAGAAAAAGGTAAAATTAAATTTAGCCAAGCTACTTGTCCTGATCAGTTATGTGTTCAAACTGGATTCTTATCTAATATTAACGATATTGCAGTCTGTTTGCCACATGGTCTTTTTATTGAAATAGAAGGCGGGACTGAAGGAGACGTAGATAGTTTAGCCTATTAATATCTACTTATATAATATATCTACTTTAGATAGAAAGGATTCTTATGCGCAAAACAAAAAAACTTGTTTTCCTTAGCTTACTGGCTTCCCTTGCCATTGTTATTTATGTAATAGAAGCCCAGTTACCAGTTCTTGTGCCAATACCTGGTGTAAAGCTTGGATTGTCTAATATGGTTTCACTTTCAACCTTGCTTATTTTCGGACCTGGGGCATGTTTGAGCGTATTAATGCTTCGTATTGTACTTGGTAGTTTACTGACAGGCTCTATATCCGCAATGTTTTTTAGCTTAGCCGGTGGTCTCATTAGTAATCTTGGTATGATTGTACTTTATGTACTTTTTAAAAAATATATTAGTATTTGGGTAATTAGCATTGTAGGCTCTATTTTACATAATATTGGACAACTTCTTGTTGCAGCCTTCATTATACAAAACCTTAAAATTTATTATTACTTACCCATCCTACTAATATCTGGGGTTATTACTGGTTTCTTTGTAGGACTAGGAGCTCACTTTATGGAAAAACAGATTAAAAAACTTAATATCATATAAACTAGTAATATAAAATAGAACTTAATATAAGAAGGAGGTTCCACATGGCGTTTTGGAGTTTTTGTCCTTTAGTATCAAATGATATAAAGGATTTAGATGATTATATGAAAAGTGCCGTTGTATCTAGAAAACAAACTTTAACAGATATATCTCACGATTTAATTGATCGTGGTGGCAAGCGTCTACGTCCTGGATTTCTAATCCTTGCAGCCCATCTTGGCAAGTATAATAAAGATAAAATTTTACCATTTGCCGCCGCCATTGAACTTATTCATACGGCTACTCTTGTTCATGATGATATTATTGATGAATCATCTTACCGCAGAAATAGTAAAACAATCCATGAAAAATGGGGCAGAGATATGGCAATATACACAGGTGATTATCTGTTCACAAAGTCTTTTTCCATCCTATCTAGTAAGAAAGTATCAAAAAACACTTATCTTAATAAGGTAGCCCTTGCTATGCAAAGTATATGCGAAGGTGAAATTGATCAATACGAACAAAAATATAAAATCCAAACCGTGTATGATTATTTAAAACGTATTCATCGTAAATCCGCAGTATTATTTGCCCTAAGTACAGCTATTGGGGCTCAGGAATCCCGTTGCTCCGCCAAAGTAATTCGATATGTAACTCTTTTTGCCTTATACTACGGTGTAGCCTTCCAAATATGTGATGATTTGCTTGATTATACAGAGACTGAATCTAATATTGGAAAACCCATTGGTAATGATATTAAAGAGGGTAACTATACCCTGCCGCTTATTTATGCTTTAGAGGATTCTACCTATGGGGATTCTATCAAAAACTTATTAGAAAAAAAAGATAGCATAACCAATGAAGAGGTTCAAACTGTTATTGAGTATGTCAATAAGACTGATGCCATTAACCAAGCTAAGGGGCTGGCTTTTAAGTTTTTATATAAGGCCGAAGTCCAACTAGATCTTTTACCTGACAAAGCATCTGTCACTTATTTCCGTCAATTATTATATGAATTATTCCCAAGTTATACTGAACTTAAACACACAATTAAGCTCTAGATAAAATTTCTTTTACCTAGAGCTTTCATTTTTTGGGTCTTTATTATTATTAGTCTATTTTTCTGCTACAATACATATATTATTATATAATAAATAGGTTTGGAGCTTTTAAAACACCTCTAATTCATGACTTCTAATTTATATAAATTAGGGTCCTCTTGGATAGTAAGTTCCACTTGACGGCAAATCACAGGCTCCAAACCTATCACTTTGAAAATCATATCTTTTGGGGGCACTTTACCATTTATAAGCTTACTTAGTATATAGTATGCTTATAGGTGGTAAATGTTCCTCTTTTTTATCTTCTTGTCAAATATTCAAATATTTGTTATTATATATAATAACAGTTAAATTATATTCATTAAGGAGTCTTTTTATGTCCAGTCCCGTTTCACGAAAAGAACAATTAGAAGTACTTTATGATAAAACCTATAAGTGTCCAGTTTGTGATACTACTTTTTCTTCAAAATCTATACGATCTGGCAAAAATAAAGCTATTGCCACTGATTCAGATTTATATAGTAAATTTTCCATCGTTAATCCTGTACTTTATGATGTCGTGGTCTGCGACTGCGGGTATGCTGCTTTATCTAAAACCTTTGATCAACTAAGAGCTACTCAAATAACTTGGATACGTGAGGAAATTACATCAAAATATCAACCCATTCAATACCCTGTTATTTTAAATGCGGAAAATGCTATTAATCGCTATAAACTAGCTTTACTGAACGCCAATATAAAAAAATCTCGTATTGGAGAACAGGCTTACCTATGTCTTAAAATTGGTTGGTTATATAGGGATCTTGAAGATCATGCTAATGAAAGACTATTCCTAGAGCATGCTAGACAACATTTTTTATCAGCCTTTACAACAGAAAGGTTTCCAATTTTTGAATTAGATGAGTTTACCACAATGTTTCTTGTTGCTGAGCTTTCTAGAAAAGTTGGGGATTTTGAAACAGCTTTAAGATGGGCTGGTGAGCTTATTACCAAAAGAAGTGTTCCCGAAAGACTTAAAAACAGAGCCCGAGATTTAAGGGATTCAATAAAACAAGATTAACCACCAGTGGTTAATCTTGTTTTATTTGTAGGCTAATTTTATTTACCAACTAGGATATCGTGATCCCCAGTCTTCTTCATGACAATGCCTTGTATACAAGTCTTCTGACATACATTCAATTTCTTTAGCCAACTGTAATTTTGAGAGCCATTCAGTTGGTATTTCATTTTTACCTAGGTATGCTCCTACAATATTGCCTGTAACTGACCCGGTACTTTGACTATCTCCTCCGTGGTTTACGGCTAGTACAAGGGCTTTTATAATATCGTCTGGGTGAGTGAGTGAACAGTATACAGCAACTCCAAGGGTTTCAATGGCTTCCCGGCCACTTCCAAGGTTTTTTAAAGCACGCATATAGGGCCGCTTTGTTTTGTATAAGTCAATGGCCAATTCTAATTTTTCAATGATTTCTTCAGTATTTTCATGTTTTTTAAGTTCATTAATAACATCTAGAGTTGCCTCTATTATGGTCATACCTTCTATAATATTGTGGACCAAAAGGGCTAATGCTCCTGATGAATAATAGGCCAGTGGATGGCCGTGGGTTATTGCACCAACACGACTTCCTAGTTCAAAAGCCTCTTCCCTCGTATCTGCAAAGAGTCCTACTGGAGATACTCTTATAACGGTTCCACACGTACTACTGTTGTTAATGGGCTTAGAAAGCCTTCCTTTAACACCTTTGCCTAGTGTTGTAATACAGGTTGTGGTCATTTCTTTGTTTACATAAAGTGCCTTAACACCAACTAACCAGCCATCATAATCACTGCCGCTCCAATTAGATGTAGACAAACCTTGTGTATATAACCAACGAAGGTATGCCCTATATATAACGTTAGTTGTCTCTCTTAGGTCTTTTGGGATGCCTTTTTTGTCTCTTCGGCATTTATCTCTTAAAAGCCCCTCTGCTGTAAAAAGTGTCAACTGTGTATTATTTGTTATTTCTGCAAGTCCATGTATATTACATTGTAAGTCCACTACACCATCATGACCATATTCTCTTGTTATCTCTTTATATGTAAGCGTTTCAACAGGTGCACCTAGTGCATCTCCTAAAGCTCCGCCTAACAAACAGCCTGCAAAATGATTGGTATTATTTTTCATGTGACATCCTCCTTACGTTTGTTATAATTATAACATACCCTAAGATTAAAAACAATATCTATAAAAAACCCCAAATATATGGGGTTTTTTTGTGCAGTATTGCTGAATAATGTAATATTACTCTATAATTAAGTCCTTAAGAGGTGCACCTGGTGCAACCATTGGTAATACAAACTCATCTTGATCAACCATACAATCAATAACCACTGGCCCATCACTGGCATATGCCTTTGTAAAAACTCTATCAAATTCTTCTTGCGTTGTTACTCTATAGCCTTCTATATCGTAAGCATCAGCTAATTTTACAAAGTCTGGCCCTCTATCTAGTGTTGTTTCAGAGTGCCTATTTTCATAAAATAAGGTTTGCCACTGGCGTACCATTCCTAGTACCTGATTATTAATAATAACAATAATAACTGGGATATTATAATAACTAATTGTAGCTAGTTCATTACAGTTCATTCTAAAGCTACCATCTCCTGCAATGTGAACTACTCTTTTGTCTGGCATGGCTACTTGGGCGCCTATACTTGCCCCAGTACCATATCCCATAGTTCCAAGGCCTCCTGATGTCAAATAGGTACGTGGATTTTTGTACTGATAAAACTGAGCTGCCCACATCTGGTGTTGTCCCACTTCTGTTGTAATAATGGCATCTTGCTTAGTAATTTCTGAAATTTTTTCTATTACGTACTGTGGTCTTAAGCCTTCGCCTCTTTGATATTCTAGGGGATAGTCTTTTTTCCACTTGGTAATTTGAGCAATCCATTCATGACGCTTAATCTGGTTCGTTCCATTTAGCATCCTTTTTAAAACTTCTTTTACATCTCCAACAATATGATGATGGGTTTTTACGTTTTTATCTATTTCAGCTGGGTCAAGATCAATATGAACCACTTTAGCATTGGGAGCAAATTGTTTTGTA
>CAYRAL010000012.1:0-14265 GCA_964422235.1 uncultured Candidatus Epulonipiscium sp.
TAAAGCTTATTCCATAGAAAGGAGCAGCTTATATGATAAATATTATTATGCACGGGTGTAATGGAAAAATGGGGCAGGTTATTACTAAACTAGTTGCTGATGATCCTGATATGACGATTGTTGCAGGAATAGATCCAAATTTAAGTGCACCAAATCCTTATCCTGTATTTCCTAGTGCCGATGAGTGCACTGTAGATGCAGATGTTATTATTGATTTTTCAACTGCTAAAGCAGTTCGTCCTTTAATATCATTTGCAAAATCCAAAAATATACCTATTATTATTTGTACCACTGGACTTCCTTCTGAAGATTTAGATTACATTAAGGAAGTAAGTATGAACCTTCCTGTATTCTTTTCTGCTAACATGTCATTAGGGGTAAACCTACTGATAGGCCTGGCTAAACGGGCAACGGAAATCTTGTCAGATGCAGGTTTTGATATTGAAATTATTGAAAAGCATCATAACCAAAAAATCGATGCGCCTAGTGGAACTGCCCTTGCTATTGCCGATGGCATTAACGAGGTTTTAGATCATCAGTACAATTACCAATTTGATCGTTCTATTACACGTGAAAATCGTCCTAAAAAGGAAATTGGGATTCATGCAATTCGGGGTGGAACCATTGTAGGCGAACATGATGTTATCTTTGCTGGGCAAGACGAAGTAATCACCCTAGGACACAATGCTACATCTAAAGAAGTTTTTGCAGTTGGTGCCATTAAAGCCGCAAAGTTTATGTATCAGAAATTACACTCTCCTGGTTTATATAATATGGCGCATTTAATAGATAATTAGTCAATAATAAAAAGAGTATCTATGAATAAAATAGATACTCTTTTTATTATTTAAATCTCCTTTATACTAATGTTATGTTTATTTCCATAGTTCCACCTTGTTCTCTTATAAGTGGTACACAAATAGTTTGTTCTTGATTACTAAATACTTTCATATTGTTTCCCATCAGTAATGTAGGTGGCGTAATATCTATAATCAGTTCATTATTAGCTAATATGGTCGCCGTTGTACCTAGCATCATATTACACACTTCCATAATAGCACTTTGTCCAATTTCATCTAGCTGGGTAACTTCCATCCCCATCATACTAGATACTGTTGCCAATGCCACATGTTCATCCATTGATACAATAACCTTACCTCTTAATACCCCTGTAATCCCAATCATAATCATTATAACAGCACTATCATAAGGATCTGTTTTTAAATAAATATTTCCTAGCCCAAATTCTATATTTGCAACATTTTTAAATACCGATCTACTCGCTTCAATAAATGGGTTAATATGTTCTGCCTTCATACTGTCCGCCCTTCCCTCTTGATTTTATCCTTAGTAGCTAATGCTCTATACCTTCTCTTGCTGGTATACCTTCATCCATCGGATGTTTGACCGCTTCAATTTTACTGATATAGCCTGCTTTTTTAGCTAAACTCTCTGGTAATACTCTGCCTGTTAAGACTAATTCTGTTGTCTCAGGCTTATTATCAATCATATTACAAATTTCATCTTCTACAATAAAACCTGCTTGTATAGCACCTAATATTTCATCTAGTATTAATATATCACATTCTCCCGTATCTAGCACTTTACGCGCAAAATTCATGGCGTTTTTTATTTCTATCTTCTTTTCTTCCCGTTCTTCAGGTGTTAATGACCATGTAAATCCTCTTGGCTTCTCAAAATGAAAAACCTTAAATTCAGGTTCAAGGAGTTTTAATGTTTTACATTCGCCAGTATCTGAGTGTTTTAGAAATTGAATCATAATGACTTTTAGATCTCTACCTATTGCTCTAATACCTAATCCAATGGCTGCAGTTGTCTTTCCTTTGCCATTACCACAATAAATTTGTACAAGTCCTTTATCCAAACTTTATCACCTCTGTACTATTATAATACGAATATGAATTAGTTACAATGAATCTATGGACTTTTCATCTGAATTTTCATCTGAATCTTTAAGGACTAACTCCATTTTTGAAACTGACATTTCATAGGCAACTCTTGTAAGCATTTCCCCATTTTCTAATTTTTTCTGGTATGTCCTACTTTGTATTCTCCCCCAAAGCATTATATTATCGCCAGTTTTAAGATGCTGAGCATATCTTGCATTTCTCCCCCAACTAATACATGGTATGTAATCAGATTTATGATATGAACGATTAACTGCAACAAGCAAATCCGTTATTTCCCTTCCAAAAGGTGTGGTTCTATAGACAGGATCTTTACAGACAAATCCATTTAAATAAATAATATTTTTACTTTTAGCTATTTCTTCATCTTCTAATATTTTTAGTTCCAATACAAAAATAGTTAATATCAATCTGTTTCTACCTTCATCGTATTGATTATAAGATCTAAACTGCCCTAGTATCTCAACGGTTTTTCCTAATATGTCACCGACTTCTGGTAATAATCTTTCTGAGATTGTTATTGGCAACTTGTCTACAGAATCACTTAACCTTGGTACTTCAATATCAAAGGTGTAGAATCCTTCGCCATATACCTTATGACTAAATCTCATGTCTCCAATGACTTTCCCCACTACATTTACCTCGTTGTTTTGTACTAAATGATCCGTCATTTAAAACACCTCTTTCTTATTATCTTTATGTTCTTAAACAGCTTTATCCATTACTGTCCTTATCATATCTATTCAATTGGCCATGGATTTAGAAGTACTTTTTAAAATCTCTATGTAGTATAGGTGGTAAAATCATGATACAATATGTTGTATGGATTAATATTTTATAAAATCATAGGAGGGTGTGTTTTATATGAAGTTAGATGATTTAATAACTCGCTATTATACCAATGAACTGGAGAATTCCTCTAAAACTGTCTATGATCTCTTTACATGGAAAAACATAGATGTAAAGATTCTTAACTATAGCACTGGTGAAGCAATAATTGATATGCCAGATTTGGAGTTTCCATCCCATTTTTCACAGTCAGCTTGTGATATTATTGCAAGTAAGTATTTAAGAAAAGGTGGTATTCCTGGAGAATTAGGCTATGAAAATTCCTTTCGGCAACTTGTCCATAGAATGGTTGCCTTTTGGGTAGATGCTGCTTGTGATGAAAAACTAATTAACCAAGGTCAAAAAGAAATTGTATATGACGAACTTGCCTATATGATGATTGCCCAAATGTGGGCACCTAATAGTCCACAATGGTTTAATACAGGTCTTAAAACTGCCTATGGTATTGAGGGACCAAGCCAAGGACACTATTACTTCGACCCTGAGGAAGGTCAATCTATTTTGTCGCCTGATTCTTATACTAGAACCCAGGGCTCAGCTTGCTTTATAGTGGGTGTAAAGGACTCTCTCCTCGGTGAAAGGTCAATCACAGACCAACTGGTAACTGAAACCAGACTCTTTAAATACGGATCCGGCGTTGGAACCAACTGGTCTCCTATTCGTGGAAAAGGTGAAGACTTATCAGGTGGCGGAAAGTCCTCAGGTCTTATGAGCTTCCTTAGAGTATTTGATCGTAATGCAGGGGCTATAAAATCTGGTGGAACCACGAGACGTGCGGCTAAGATGAATGTTTTAGATATTAATCATCCTGAAATTGAACAGTTTATCTCATGGAAATCTATAGAAGAAGATAAAGTTGTAGCCCTTGGCAAAATGGGCTATGATACTCACTTTGATGGGGAAGCTTATGATACTGTTTCTGGTCAAAATGCAAATAACTCTGTTCGTGTTAGTGATGACTTTATGAAGTCAATACATGACCCTGAAGCATCTATTCCTTTAGTGAATCGTTTAGATGGCAAAGTGGCTAAAGAAGCTAATGTTAAATCCCTTTGGGATGGAATTAACAAGGCCTCATGGAGATGCGGAGACCCTGGTATACAGTTTGATGATGTTATTAACGCATGGCATACTTGTCCATCAGGAGAAGACGGAGAGTATAATGCCAAGCATAACCGAATTAATGCCAGTAATCCTTGTTCTGAGTATATGTTTTTAGATGATACTGCTTGTAACCTAGCTAGTATCAATATTGTTAAGTTTTATGATCCGGAGGAAAACTCTTTGGATATGGAAGGATATTTACACTGTATCAAAATGACCCAAATTGTACTTGAAGCTACAATACACTGGGGACAATTTCCAACTGAACCTATTGCAAGGAAGTCTTACCATTTTAGGACCACGGGGCTTGGCCTTACTAATTTAGGCACCCTATTTATGCTTATGACACTTCCTTATGATAGTGACGCGGCAAGGAATGTTGGTTCCTCACTTATGAGTACTTTAACAGGCTATTCCTATTATATTTCTTCATTATTTGCACAAAAGGTAGGCCCTTTTACATACTATGATCTTAATAAAGATCACATGTTAAGTGTCATTAATAGCCATGGTGCTGTGGCTGGTTACCCTAATGAGAATATTTCTTTAAAAGATAAACTAAACTATGAACCTGTTAAGATTAATCATGAATTACTTGACTCCCTAGAACTCAATGAACTTAGTTCATGTGTTAAAAAGGTTTGGAAAAGTGCTATTGATAGTGGAAGGAATTATGGGTATCGTAATGCTCAGGTATCTGTACTGGCTCCTACTGGAACCATTGCCTTTGCTATGGATTGTGCCACAACCTCTTCAGAACCTTTCTTTAGCCATGTGGCCTATAAGAAATTAGTTGGTGGCGGTAGTATGGAGATTATTAATCCAGTGATGCCTGTTGCACTTACTAAGCTTGGATATGAACAAAATCAAATTGATGAGATTATTGCTTATATCCTCCACAAAGAAGATATGGGTGAATACGAAATCATAGCAGATGGAAAAATAGAGGGCGCACCTCATCTTTTACCTGAGCACTATCATATATTCGACACTGCTAATAGATGTGGCACTGGGGACCGTTTCATCGCCCCCGAGGGACATGTAAAGATGATGGCAGCTCTAGCACCTAACGTATCTGGCGCTATTAGTAAAACTGTTAACTTGCCTCATGATGCAACGACTGAAGACATTGGTAATATTTATGAGTTATCTTGGAAATTAGGGGTAAAGTCAATTGCTTTATACCGTGATGGCTGCAAGGAATCTCAGCCGTTAAATACTGCGATTACAGATTCTAATGAAGAAAACCTAGAAGAATTATCCTATGCCCAATTATTAGCACTTGTTAAGAGTCACGAAGATAACGTTCACCTTCCCAGAAGAGTCAAACCAACTGGTATTAGGCGAGCCCATGTTCATGAGGCACAAATGGCAGGACTTAAACTATACTTCACTCTATCCTTCTATGAAGATGGAAGACTGGGTGAGGTTTACGTATCCGCTGGTAGGCAAGGTTCACTAGCAAAAGGATTGCTAGATAGTATCTCAACTACCATATCTAAAATGCTACAGTACGGTGTTCCTGCTAAAGACATCGCCCAAATGTATAGGGGGCAAAAATATGAGCCAAGTGGCTTTGTATATGGCCATCCTTATATTAAAATGGCCGATTCCATATCAGATCTAATTAGTAAGATTATTGATATTGAACTAGGAGATTATACATCTTGCCAAGTAACCCCAACTGTTCCTATTGTACCAACTATGGCAGTACCTATTCATAACACTGTGACACCAGCTAAAGCAAAAGGCGAACTATTATACGGGGAAATTTGTTCCTCTTGTAAAGGAACTAAACTTGTGAAAAACGGTACTTGTAAAGTATGTTTAGACTGCGGAACAACAACAGGATGTAGCTAATTTATTTGCACAGTTTTAGAATTTTCACATACTATATATTAGACACCAACGATTGACACCATAGGAACTTCTAGTATTGCTGAAATGAGGCGATCTACATGGAAGAGACCTCTAACATGGTCATCATTGAGGATCTAAAGCAAAACTTAAACAATACACTTAGTATAAATAACTTTAACTTACAACATCCCCAAGTTCTCCACTTAAGTTACAAAATTAACCTACTGCTTATTCCGTTTTTTCGTAATCAACTCCCTAAAGGAAAAATTATTAAATTTCCAATTAAATAATCAGGAGGCTATCTAAATTTAAGATAGCCTCCTTTTAATTGCATATTCTATTTAATTAGGAATCTGCCTTCCTGTATGGTCAGTTTTATAATTTTCCTTTATAATAAGTTCTGAAAGGGGTACGAGTTCATATCCCTGCTCTTTTAGACCAAGGATAATGCTTTCTAGTGCATCAGCTGTATACTTAGCATTATTATGCATAAGAACAATTGACCCATTGCCTAAGTTTTTATGCTTTACAACTGTATCAATTAAGTTTTGTAAGCCGTATTCTTTCCAATCTAGAGAATCTACGTCCCACTGAATAATATAATATCCGCACTCTTTTATAGCTTCCATTACAGTATTATTGTACTCGCCATATGGTGGTCTAAACAAATTCATATCAATTCCTAGTAACTCTTTTGTAGAAGCATGAGCTCCCATAACGTCTTCTTTAATCTGTTCTCTACTCATACTATTCATATGAGGATGCTTGTTAGAATGATTGCCTATATCATGTCCTGCCTCAGCAATTCGCTTTACTTCATCTGGATATTTTCTAACCCAATCTCCTACTAAAAAAAATGTAGCCTTTACATTGTGCTTCTTTAAAGTAGCTAGCAGAGAATCCGTGTCATCTGCTCCCCAGGCTGCGTCAAATGATAAGGCTACTTTCTTTTCATCTGTTCTAACAGAATATATGGGTATCTTTCTTTTTGATTGCTCTGCTTGTGCAACATTATTAAACACACTAACCACATGTTGCCTTGATACTAAAATGGCTACACATACAACTGCTATAAATAAAACTAATCGCTTTAATTTTTCCATTAGATGTCCTCCTTATTTAAGCCTATGTCCTTATAAGATTATATGTTGGTTACTATTTTTTATTCCTTAACCTACTTATATTCTTATCAGAATGCTTAAATATTATAGAGGTAATTACATCCTTTTATGGCTCACGATATAGATCATATTTTAGCCTGTCTGTAAAACCTAGTATATTATCTTGTAATAACCTTGCCCTAAAGTATATACTACCTTTTACTGTATCATATTTTCTATTCATTAAAATTTGTTTTGGAAGTTCCATGGGATTTTGCCAACTACCTTCTTCTGTTCCTACTTTATATAAGGCTTGACCAATATATAAGTCTACTGGTTTGCCTTCCATTTCTTTTACCCACCATTTTAATGTTTTTTCATAGTCTGCCGCTGCAAATCCAATATTCCAGTAAATTTGGGGTACGATATAGTCAATCCATCCTACATAAGCCCAATAACGGGTATCTGCAAACAAGGTATCGTAACTTGTAACAGATGCCCTTGTATCTGATCCTTTAGGCGTCGCAGATGAATTTCTCCATACACCAAAGGGACTAATGCCAAACTTAACATCGCTTTTTATATTTTTAATTGATATTGAAATATCTTTGATCATTGCATTAATATTATATCTTCTCCAGTCAGCCTTGTATTTATAAGCCCTGCCATATTTTTTATATGTTTCTTGATCTGGAAAGTCTGTTTTTTTACTATCTGGGTAAGGGTAAAAATAATCATCAAAGTGAATGGCATCAACATCATAATTTTTTACCACTTCAAGTACTGTGTTTTTGACATAGGTTCGTACTTCTGGTAATCCAGGATTTAAAAATAATTTGTTATCATATTCTATTATCCACTCTGGGTGTAATTTTGCTGGATTATTAGACGCTAGCTTATCTGTTTTGTTTGTATTGGTTGTTACCCTAAATGGATTAAACCAAGCATGGAATTCCATATTTCTCCTATGAGCTTCATCAATCATAAATGCTAAAGGATCATATCCTGGACTCTTTCCTTGTACGCCTGTTAAGTACTCAGACCAAGGTGCATGCTTAGAAGGATATAAGGCGTCTGCTGAGGGTTTTACCTGGACAATCACAGCATTAATACCTGCATCTTGTAAGTCATCTAATAAAGTAATGTATTCAGCCTTTTGCTGATCTACTCCAAGGCCTTTAGTTGATGGCCAATCTAAATTGTATACACTAGATACCCATGCTCCCCTAAACTCTTTACCATATAAAAACATTGTATTCATTAATAACATCATTACAATTAAAATGCTTATTTTTTTAATCCTCGTATGTTTTTTCATTATGTACCTCCTATAATACGCCTGCTATAAATAAAAAATCGCTTCTATAGAAAGCTCTTCTATGATAAGAGTTATTTCTAAGGAGCGATTTGAATTTTGTTATTAAATTATTCTTTTTGCTCCAATATAGGGCGCCATCCCTCTTTGTTGCAATGGGCTTACATGTATACCTGTTTTAGCAGTACCTGCATGAACGATTTTGTTATCACCCATGTAAATAGCCACATGGTTCACTTTCCCATTATATCCAAAAAAGACTAAGTCTCCTGGCTTAAGTTCTGATTTTTGGATACGTGTTCCGTTGCTTGAATATTGGCCTCTTGAAGTTCTTTGTATAGTAACACCAAAATTCTTATATACTTGACTTGTAAACCCTGAACAGTCTGTTCCCTTAGTCAAACTATTGCCACCATATCTATATGGATTACCCACATACTTAAGTGCAAAGTTTACAACTTCTTGACCTTTGTCAACTTTAGGTGTTTCTAATTCTTCTTGCTTTTCTACTTTGTCTACATTCTCTATGTACTGTGCTTCTATGTATGCTACTTGATCATCTTCTAAAAACACTTCTATATAATCATCTATCTGGTTACCGATACGTATTATTTCATCTTTTTGTAATTCCTTAATATTAATGGATTCCGAACTAGGTGCATCTACAATCACCACATTCTCAACCTTTACCTTAGCATATGCTCCTTCATTTGGGTTTGCATATAGTGTCATAGCAAAAGCGAAAGTCCCGATTAAAAGACTTAGTCCTATTTTACGAATTACATTTGTATGCATTAATTATTTCCCCCTATAGATTTTCACATTTGTATTTGTTTATCTAAGGCTCATTATATTCTAAGGGGGGTAATATGTCAACTATTTATTACAATATTGTTAATAAGTTTTATAAAGCTTTAATATTTTTACTTAGTTACTTAATCTTTATCTCCATAAGAACATCTTTCCCTGCTCTTACTGCTCCTTTTGTAATATCTATTTTTTGAATCTGATCCATGGTTGTAACAATAATAGGGGTCACTGTGCTTTTGCCTTCTCTTGCTACTAAATCTATATCCATTTTAATTAAAGGTGTGCCTACTTCAACTTCTTGGCCTTCTTCAACTAATCTTTCAAAGCCTTTGCCATTGAGTTCTACAGTGTCTATCCCTAGGTGTACTAAAAGGTCAATTCCTGCTTTCACTTCTATTCCAACAGCATGGTTAGTGGGAAATATTTGCACGACTTTACCTTTACAGGGTGATAGAACTAGCCCATCTGTAGGCTCAATAGCAACACCTTCTCCAAGCATTTTTTCAGCAAATACAGGGTCTGGAACTTCTCTAATATTTATAGCTTTACCTGTCATAGGTGCTATAATTTCAATTTCTTTAGATCTTAAAAACTTAAACATAATAATCCCTCCTAGCTATTCAAATTGCCTAATTCTTTCAATATCTATTGCTATATAAGCAATCATATCTTCAGATAAGAGAATATCCTTTTCTTGTCTAATTAGAGTAGCTATTTTTTGAGCTATAGTATAACTTTCGTATAATTTAGCTTTAATCTCTCTTTTAAGTGGATTATTAATTGTTTTTCGTCTTCTACAGAGACTTAATGTTGTTTTAAGACTAGGTATAAAACTTTGATAAATATAGCTTTTATTCTGCTGCTGATTATTTATTTCCTTTATGATCAAATCTGTACAAGCTTTAAATAACCTTGTATCCTTCATGGTCTCGCGAATTGTTTTGTTATTCCGGGCAGAATGAAGATGAAGTGCAATAAATCCCTTCTCGTCTTCTCCTATATCTACCCCTAGTCTCTCCTTTAATAATGAGGCAGCTAGTTCAGCTACTTCATACTCCTCTTGATATAGTAAGGTAATTTCCTCTGTAAAAGGATTTTCAATAGGAAGCTTCATATTAATACGATCTACTGCAAATGCTATATGATCTATTAAGGCAACATGAATATTAGAACTTAATGAGCCTAGAATGGTTTCAGCCTTAGCTATAATCTCTTCACTAACACCTATAATCTCTTTGTTGTATTTTGGTATCATATCAAGGTAACTTAAGGAGCTACTAGATTGTAGCTCATGAAAAACCTTTTCGATTGTCTCAGGATTGTTCTTGATATTATCACCTGTTTTTTTCCCAAAACCGATCCCTTTGCCAACTAATATCATTTCTTTCCTATCTTGTTTGGCGAGTATTACGTTATTATTAAATGCTTTTATTATTTTATAGTTCACACATCTACACCTCTATCTATTACTTAATCTAGTCTTTAATATTGCTTTCTATACTTTGGATCATCTCTCTAATTTCTAGTACTGCACCTGAGTTTACACTGAGCTCGTCAACTCCCATATCGACAAATATTTGTGTTAATGTAGGATCTGCTGCTGCTTCACCACAGATGCCCACCCAAATATCTTCTTTATGGCCATTTTTAATGGTCATTTCAATAAGTTTAAGAACGGATGGATTATGGGTGTCATATAAGTATTCAACTTTAGGATTCATCCTATCTACCGCCATTGTGTACTGGGTCAAATCGTTAGTTCCGATGCTAAAGAAATCCACCTCTTTTGCAAGTATATCTGTAACCATAACAGCTGCTGGTGTTTCAATCATTACGCCAACTTCTATATCCTTGCTAAAAAGCTTTCCTTCCTTGGCTAACTCTTCTTTTACTTCCTCTAGGATCTCTTTTGCTTGTCTAAGCTCCTCTATTGTACATATCATGGGGAACATAATACCTAGTTTACCATGTACACTAGCACGTAGCAGGGCTTTTAATTGTGTTTTAAAAATACTGACTTGATCTAAACAAATTCGAATACCTCTATATCCTAAAAAAGGATTTTCCTCTTTAGGTATTTTAAGATATGGTATTTCCTTGTCGCCACCTACATCTAGGGTTCTTATAATAACTTGTTTATTTCCCATTTGCTCTAACACAGTTCTATATGCATGGTATTGGGATTCTTCACTTGGCATTGTATGACTGTGCATATATAAAAATTCACTGCGAAACAATCCTATGCCTTCTGCATCATTTTCAAGGACTCCTGCTACATCTAATGGTGATCCTATATTGGCATTAATCTTAATTTCAACACCATCTTTGGTTATACTCTTTGTTCCTTTTAATCTTGTTAAATTTTCTAGCCGATCTTTATATTTTTTTTGTTCCTGAGTCCACTGAGTTTTCAGATCCTCATCTGGGTTAATAAATATATTCCCATCTTCTCCATCTAAGATAATTTCATCTCCGTCTTTAATGCTTGTAAAAACATCTTCTACTCCTACAACTGCAGGAATTTGCATTGTTCTAGCTATTATAGACGAGTGAGACATTTTGCTTCCTATTTGAGTTATTATACCAAGTACATTTTTCTTGTCCATTTGTACTGTATCTGATGGTAATAAGTCTTTGGTAACAATGATAACAGGTTCTTCTAGATCTAATAAGCTTTGTTCTTTTTTACCTGTCAGTATATTAATAACCCTTTTAGAGATATCCTCAATATCTATGCCTCTTTCTCTCATATAAGGATCATCCATGCCTTTAAATAGGCATGAAAACTCATCACCTGTCAGTTGCATTGCATATTCCGCAGATACACCATCTTCTTCTATTATTTCTTTAGCCCGATCTGTAAGCTCCCCATCCATAATCATCATTTGATGAACTTCAAAAATAGCTGATTCATCTTTTCCAATATTCTTTAAGGCATACTCCTCTAATTCTTTCAGTTGCTTCGTAGCCTTATCCGCAGCACTTGTTAGCCTTGTAATTTCTTCCTCTGATGATCTGGTAGTTTCTTTGTTGACAGCCACCTTGTCTTGCTTAATAACTAATACTTTACCAATTGCTACTCCTTTTGATGCCCCAATCCCTTTCAGTGTTTTCACTTTTTCTGCCTCCTTATTGATCGTTACTTATAATGTCCTATATATTGATGTCTTATGTATGAAAATTAGGGCATAAACCCTCTGCCTTTGTATAGCTAAAGAGTTTATGCCCAAGTTTATCATGTTAGACCAGTCGTTTCATTTCACCTGCAATTAAATCTGCACTTGTCCCTACTATGACTTGAATACTTTTCTTACTTGGACGAATTACGCCTGATGCACCTAAAGCTTTCATATCACTATCCTTAATGATTGAAGGATCTTTAACAGTTAAACGTAATCTTGTTATACAACAGTCAATACTTTCCAAGTTATCTGCTCCACCTAATTTTTCAAGGTATGCTACTGCCAGTTCTGGGACCCCCTTATTCAAAATCATCTGCTATTAATTTTTGAAGTGCTGCTATAGCTTCTTTTTCATCTTCACCATCTGCTATAATTGTAATACTTTCTCCCTGTCTTACACCTAAAGTCATAATAGCTAGTAGCCTCTTTCCATCAACTTCTTTACCCTCTTTAGAAACTCTAATTGTTGATTTAAATTGAGATGCTGTTTTAATAAATAGATTTGCTGGTCTTGCGTGAAGCCCCGCTGCTGCCTGAATGGTTGCTGTTATCTTTGTCATTTAAATTTCCTCCTTAATTATAATATCCTTAACCCATAAGCATTATTAGGAAAAAAAGGCATAAACTCCCCTGTGTATGTTGGAAAGTTTATGCCTGATATTACTCAGTTACACACTTTATGTCTTATGAATTTAACTGCTTTAAGTATACTAAAACAGATTAGCTTTGTCAATATGTTTGGCTATATTTCATGAAAATCATCTTTCATTGTGCAACATTATAGTACCTTAAGTAATTCTTCTGCTGCCGCTTCATCTAGGATCATGGTTACATTTTTATGAAATTGTAATATAGATCCTGGTACTTGCGGGGTTACCTTTCCAAGGATTGATTCTTTTATCGCATTCGCCTTAGCTTCCCCACTAGCAAGTAACATTATTCTCTTAGCATTCATGATTGTCCCAATTCCCATGGAAATCGCCTCTGTTGGAACATCTTCAATCTTTTCAAAGAATCTAGCATTATCTTGAATTGTAGCCTCTGTAAGATCAGTTTTTTGAGTTTTTGTTGGAAAGTGATCTCCAGGTTCATTGAAGGCAATATGTCCATTGGATCCTATTCCAAGTAGCTGCAGATCCACTCCGCCAGTTTCTCTAATTTTATTATCATATGCTTCAGATTCCACCGCACAATCCTTTGCTGAGCCATCAGGAATATGTGTATTTTTCATATCAATATTGATATGCTTAAATAAGTTTTCCCTCATAAAATAATAGTAACTTTGCTCATCATCTTTATTGATTGGGTAATACTCATCTAAGTTAAATGTTGTTGTTTCACTAAAGTCTACTTCTCCAGCCTTGTTCATACGAATAAGTTCTGTATAGGTTCCTGCTGGTGTCCCCCCTGTAGCTAGACCTAAAACAGGTTTCTCTGTTTTATTGACAACCGAAGCTAATAGCTCTGCTGCTTTTTTACTCATCTCATCATAATCTTTAGTAATGTAAATGTCCATATTTAAAATCTTAATGTTTTTCATAGATAACCATCCCTTTTCCTATTGTAGTTTGTATGTTAACATGCTCATCAAAAATAATAATGTCCGCATCTTTTCCCTTTTCTAATGTCCCTTTCCTATCTTGCACATTAATAACTGTTGCAGGATTAATCGTTACATATTGAATAGCTTCTTCTACAGGAATGTCTGTATGGATCATCATGTTTTTAAGAGCGTCATTTAATTTTAATATACTTCCTGCTAAATTACCATCCTCTAATCTAGCACTCCCATCTTTTACAATAACCTTTTGCCCACCTAAAGAGGACTCACCATCTTCTTTACCACCAGCTCTCATACAATCCGTCACTAAAATTAACTTATCTGGACCCTTAACCTTGGTTATCATTTTAAATAACCCTGGATGAAGGTGGATTGTATCACATATAATTTCACATGTTATATCACTAGCTAGTGTTGCACCAACTACTCCTGGTTCTCTATGATGAAGAGCAGACATAGCATTAAAAAGATGAGTTACATGACTAATACCTGCATTTATTCCTGCCATGGCCTCTTCAAATGTAGCCGCTGTGTGGCCCATAGACATAGATATATC
>CAYRAL010000013.1:0-13970 GCA_964422235.1 uncultured Candidatus Epulonipiscium sp.
AGAAGCAAAAAACTGAAGGTTTAAACGTAACATATTATTCACCTCCTGATGAATTCTCATTTGTAATCATTTGAATATATTCTCCGTACTGCTCTTTTATACTTTTCAATCCTAAGACCATACTTTTAAGAAGCAAAATTGCTTCTTGTGAACCCTTATTTACCTTAATGTCCCCAAAAGTACAATCAATGTATCCTTCTTCTTCATCTTGGCTTAATAATAAAGCTTCTTCTGTAAATGAATCAATAGAATTTATTGTATTAATTACAATCATACTGACAGCTGCACATACGATGTCCTGACCATGGTCAGCATATCCGGCATGTCCATCTAATACAAATCGCCACAAATCCCCTTGCTTATTGTAATATAGCTCAATCTTTACCATGGCATCAATTAAGCGTTGATTGCTGTAATTGTAAGTTTTGTAAATGGCTGTCTGTGACCAAGTTTTCTACTGTAAGTTTTCTTAGCTTTATATCTAAATACAGTGAGTTTTTTGCCTTTACCTTCTTCAATTACTGAAGCTGTAACATTTGCTCCTTCTACAGTAGGGTTTCCAACTGTAAGTGAGTCATCTTTTGATAATGCTAAAACAGTGTCAAAAGTAAATGTTTCACCTGCTGCAACATGTAATTTTTCTACACGAATAACATCGCCTTCTTGAACTTTGTATTGCTTTCCACCAGTTTCAATTATTGCGTACATACGTACACCTCCTCAATCCGATACTCGCCGAATATGGTACTTAATTAAATAAGTTTTTAGACCTCTTCGAGCGGCTAAAACACTAGAAAATCATATCATGTTTTCTAGGATATGTCAACATTATATCTCTTTATAAAGTGCCTTTATGTCATACTTTGTCCCTTTCAGATTATTATCTTCTGTTATATAAAGGGTCACTCCGTATTTTACTTGTATTTCCTTTATAAAGTTAGGACACTTGTTGATGTGTTTAACCAGTTCTGTGCTTGCTCTCATCTCAACTTCTTTGTGAATACTCTCTCTTGCAATATCTCTAATCTCTTTTTCAATAGACATAAATAAATAATCATAAGAGGTCTCCATATGAGCTGTATGACAAGAGTCGCAGCTTCTGGTAATCTGTTCTTTAAGTGATAACTGCCTTCTTTGCCTTGTTATTTGCACAATTCCTAACTCAGTCATTGGATAGACTCTGCTTTTAATTTTATCTTTACTCAGTTCTAATTCAAGAGCCTCTATGACCTCATCCTTATGCTCCTCATAGACCATATCAATAAAGTCAATGACAATAATACCTGATAGATTTCTAATCCGAATTTGTCTTGCACTTTCTTTTGCTGCTTGTAAGTTGGCTTTTAGAATTGTTTTATCTTTTTGCTTTATTGTTGTGAGTTTAGCACTATTAACGTCTATAACATGCATGGCTTCTGTTTGCTCAATTATAATGTTGGCACCAGATTTTAACCATATTCGTTGTTTAAGGGCCTTTTGGATTTCTTTATCAATATTATAGGCACCATATAAGTTAGTGGTTTGGTCTACCATTCTAACCCTATCTTTTATTTCTTTAAGGTGTTTAGAGAGGAAATCGACAACTTTATCACTCTCATCCTGATTGTTAATCACAATCTCTTTGATTCCTTGATTGGCATATTCTCTGACTACTTTCATAGGAAGAGAGGGCTCTCGGTAGAGAATCGTCTCGCCAGCTGCACCAATGCTTCTGGTTTCTATTTCTTCCCATCTTGCTATCAGTTCCTCTAGTTCCAAAGACAAGCGCTTAGATGTAGCCCTAGCAGCTCCCGTCCTTACAATGACGCCATATTGCTCTGGGTTATGTTTTATAATAATATCTTTTAATCTTTTTCGCTCATGTTCATCTTGGATCTTTTTGGATATACCAACTGTTTTTTCAAAGGGCAGAAGAATAATATACTTACCAGATATATTAATAAAAGCCGTAACTTTAGGCCCTTTATCTCCTATACCTTCTTTGACAACTTGTACCATCATACGTTGATTGTTTTGCAGTTTACCTTTTAGTTCTTCTGGTATATCCTTGTAATGTAAAAAAGCTTTTTTGAGACTACCTATTTCTATAAAGGCAGCCTTTATACCTTTGACTACATTAGAAACTTTGCCTTGATAAATAGTTCCTTGAATTTGTCTGTCATAATTATTTTCTAACAGGATGTTGACTAATTCATCATCTTCACAAATGGCTGCTCTCGTATAGCTGATGCCCACATCAATAATTATGCTGGTCTCCATTCTATACACCTATTTTCCATAAGGGGACTAAATTGTCATCTTCCAAAGAAAATAACTCTGTGCGGTGAATACCATAGACTAAATCTAATTTACTATGATCTATAAAAGCTTCTATAAAAAGTTTAGCATTAAGATTTTTGCGGCTTCCTGCTGCAAGGATAACATGAATAATATAATCATCTTCATCTTCGCTTATTTTGAACTCATATATAAATTCTTTTATATTAATTATTTTGGCTTTCTTTTTGCTTATTCTCTTAGTAAGTATTTCCTCTTGGCTATAAAACCCATCACTTTCTTCTTTAAATTGACCACCCGCAGAATCCTTAGAAACAGTTATTGTGTAGCTTGACCCATCGACTAAAGCCATACAAGTTTTACTATCTTCTAATAGTATATACACATCTTGAATTTTTAATCCTTCTGGTAAAATATCATTCATCTGATCTTTGATCCACTCAGGCCCTACATCTTGTTCAAGATGTACATCTATATATTCCCCTTGACTGGTAATGCCCACGGATAAGGCCTGTGCAAAATATAATAATGGATGGGGGTTAAATCCTTGGGAATAGGCAACGGGGATCTGGGCACTTTTAATGGCTCTTTGAAATAACCTAAGGAGATCTAAGTGTCCAACAAATTTAATTCTACCCTCTTTTGAAAACTTCATTCTAATTTTCATAGCAAACACCTCCATTAAATACTGTCGCACCACAGCCTGAGCATTTTTCACGGCAATGTGGGGTTGTTTGCTCATTTAGGGCATTCTTGCTTTCTCTTATTAAAAATTCTTTGGTGACCCCAACATCAATATGATCCCACGGGAGTATTTCATCATAATCCCTATGTCTATAGGCATAAAAGCCTATATCAATATTTGTTTCTTCAAAAGCACTTAGCCACTTATCAAAAACAAAATACTCTGTCCAGCTATCATAGGTGCATCCTTTTTTGTAAGCAGCATATATAGCATCAGCTACTCTTCTATCCCCTCTTGCAATAACCGCCTCTACTACACTGGTTTGTGAGTCATGGTGGTTAAATTGTATTTGTCTACGTGTAATAGCATTTCTAAGTTTATTATGCTTAGCCATAAATTCCTCGGAAGTATTTTGTCCATACCACTGAAAAGGCGTGAAAGCTTTGGGAACAAAACAAGCTGTACTCAAAACGACCTTTATAGATCCTACTCGCTCTGGCTTTGGAATTTCAAAAAATGTGTCTATAATCTTTTCACCAAGTTCTGCAATTCCTTCAATATCTTTATCTGTTTCAGTAGGGAGTCCGGTCATAAAATATAACTTTACCCGATTCCAGCCTGCATCAAAGGCCAACTTACAGCCACTTATAATATCTTCTTCACTAAGGTTTTTATTAATAACATCTCTCATTCTTTGAGTTCCCGCTTCTGGTGCAAAAGTCAAACTACTTTTACGTACTTCTTGTACCTTTTGCATTAAATCCACTGATACCTTATCAATTCTAAGAGATGGTAAAGCCACGTTAACCATTTCAGTGTTACACATATCTAGTAGCCTATCCATAAATTCAGGCAGCTGGGAATAGTCACTTGTACTTAAAGAAGATAAGGAAATCTCATCATATCCTGTACTCTGGAGTAGATCTTTTGCGTAAGATAGAAGCTTATCTTTAGACTTTTCCCTTACAGGCCTGTACACAATCCCAGCTTGGCAAAAACGACAACCTCTTAAACAACCTCTAAACATTTCTAAGGTTACCCGGTCATGTACTGCTTGAATCCAAGGAAGTACTTGTTTGTCCGGGTAAAAACTCTCATCCATCTGAGTAACAATCTGTTTTGTTATTGTTGCTCTTGCTTGAGGGTGATTAGGAATAAAGGCGGAAATGGTTCCGTCTTGGTTATATGTAACATCATAGTACTTTGGTACATACATACCATCTACTTCAAGCATCTTCTCAATAAAATCGGCTCTTTTTCCGCCTGCCGCTTTATGTTCCTTATATAAGTCAAATATCTTATCATACTGAACCTCACCTTCTCCAATATAGAAAAAATCAATAAATGGTGCTAGTGGTTCAGGGTTGTAAGCACAGGGGCCCCCTGCCATTACAATGGGATCATCCTCTCTTCTTTCATTGCTATAAATCGGAATATCTCCAAGGTCTAACATGTTTAAAATATTTGTATAACTCATTTCATATTGAAGGGTAAAACCAATAAAATCATTTTCCTTTATTGGCCTTTGGCTCTCTAATGTAAATAAAGGTATATTATGCTTTCTCATTTGCTCTTCTAAATCAAGCCATGGCGAAAATACACGCTCACAAAATACGTCTTCTCTCTGATTAAATTGGTGATATAAAATTTGCATTCCTAAGTGAGACATAGCAACTTCATAAACATCTGGAAAACAAAAAGCAAATCGTATATCCACTGATTCTACATCCTTATTATAACTACCTATTTCTCCGCCAATATAACGGGCCGGCTTCTCTATTTGTGTTAATATGGCATCTGCTACCATTAATTTTGACATTTCTTTTTCCTCCGTCATTTGTAACTTAATTTAAAATATCTCATCATCTACTATGATAATTGGTGTTTCCTGGCGATTGATTTCTTGATTATAGACCTTTGATTTTTCATTAGATCCTATTCTTTCTGCTAATATACTAACAAGCTCTTTAGCTTCCTCAGTAATTTCCTTTAGTGATGGTGAATATGTAATCATTGCCTGCACCTTAGCTATAGGGTCATTAATATTTGTAAATTTTAATAATTTTGCCCCAAATATAATCCCTATAACAAGAACGCAAAGAGCAAACTGTGTCAAAAACTCCTCAATGAGTCGTTTGCTAAATTCAGCTTTCTTAGTTGCCTGATGTCTTACTGGACTTCTTCTTGGATAAGCATTATTTTTGTCGTTATTATATCTCATAAATATCCCCTTTTATATAGTTTGTGTATATATATTAGGTTGATCCCTTATTTATTACTTTTTAGACCCATAAACGTAGTAAAACTTACTCTAAATGTAAATAGCTAGCATTTAAAGTAAGTTTTATTTCACCTTATTACATCTCTCCAACCTAGGTCGCCTCGCTCTAGGGCTTTAATAAGTAACTCCGCCGTAGCTAAGTTCGTGCCTATTGGTATATTGTGAACGTCACATAATCTTACTAATTCTCCAAGTCCCGGCTCATGTGGTTGTTGGGAAACTGGATCACGTAAAAATATAACTAAGTCTAACTGGTTATGGGCTATTTGTGCCCCCAGTTGCTGCACACCGCCTAAGTGACCGGCTAGATATTTATAGACATTTAAGTTTGTAGCTTCTTCTATTAATCTACCTGTGGTCCCTGTTGCATATAGTGTATGCTTTGATAATATGTGTTTATATGCAATTGTAAAATTCTCCATTAGTGTTTTCTTTGAATCATGAGCAATCAATCCTATATTCATATCTATCCCTCCTAAAACATTGTGATTTCTTCTCTTATTCCTACATTAAGAACTAAACCAATTCCAATCATATTTGCGAGAAGTGAACTTCCACCAGCACTTACAAAAGGAAGGGGTAGCCCTGTATTAGGAAGCAAATCTGTGACAACACCTATATTAACAAAAACTTGAAAAGCTAGGGTGACCATATAGGTAGATACAATTAGTTTACCTAACAAATCTGGCGCACCTCTTGCAATCCAAAACCCTCTTCCGATTAAAAGTATAAAAAGCCCTAGAACAGCCATACTTCCAACAAATCCCAGTTCTTCTCCAATGACTGCAAAAATAAAATCCGTATGAGGTTCTGGTAAATAATTGAGCTGACTGACAGTTCCATCATATAAACCTTTTCCGTGTAATCCACCTGATCCAATGGCATGGACAGATTGTTTTGTTTGCATTCCCGCTTCTGAATTATCCTCCCCATATAATGCTTCCATAATACGATTTCGTTGATAATCTTTTAGAATTACCTGATTAGGATTTTGAATATACAGAAATAGGGCTATGAAAATTGGAATACCAATTACAATAGATCCAATAATATATTTATAATTAATATTACCTATAAATAATTCTACCACTAATATGACTAATATGACAATACTAGTTGATAAATCTGGTTGTAATAATATCATTATAAAAGGAATGATTGTATATATTATTATAATCCCTAACATATAGGGTTTATTGATTTTATCTTGATATTTGTCTATTAGTTTAGATAAGCATATGATCATAATAATTTTTGCAAGTTCTGAAGGTTGTAGGGTCATAAATCCCAGGTTAATCCACCTGGCCGCTCCGCCACCTTCATGACCACTTACAAGAACAATCCCAAGCAGAATAATATTGAACACATATAAAGGAATATGAAAGGCTGCAATAATATGATAATCAATAAATGTTGCAATAATCATAAGAACTAATCCTATAGCAAAAAATAACAATTGTTTTTTAACCTGCAATAAAGAACCACCTACATGAATCTTTGTAGCACTACCAATAGCCATAATACTTATTCCTATTAGGATACATACAATTAATAGGATACCTATATCAACTTTTTTTATATCATCTCTATTAATCATGTAACCCTTCATCCTCCAACAACTCTCTCATTTTATTTTGATTGTTTTTTTATGTTTTTTATTGGTATATTAGCCGAAAGCACAGGTGATTTCTTACGGGTTTCATCTGTTTCCATGGCTGCTATTTCAATATTGAACTCATCGTTATCAATATCTACATACTTAGAAATAACAGCAATAATGTCTGCTTTCATCATCTCTAAAAGTTCTGTTGAACAGTTCATTCTATCATGGATAAGTAATAATTTTAATCTGTCTTTAGCCACGTCGCCTGATTGAGCTTTGCGACCAAATAACTTCATTATATCAAACATTTACATCACCCTCCCCCTAATTAGTTGCTAAATCCGAACATTTTCTTTAATTTTCCTACAAAGTTATTATTAACATCTAAATCTAAAAAATCCACTTCTTTTCCTACAATCCTGTCTGCAATATTACGAAAGGCCTTACCTGCAAGAGAATTTGTATCACATACAGCTGGTTCCCCTTTGTTAGTTGTTGTAACAACAAACTCATCATCAGGAACAACGCCAATTAAATCGATTGCTAAAATCTCAACCACATCTTCTATTGCCATCATATCCCCACGTTTTACCATATTCATTCTTACACGGTTAATAATAAGTTCTGGGTTCCTAACTTCGTTAGCCTCTAACATCCCAATAATACGATCAGCATCTCTAACGGCAGATATTTCTGGTGTTGCAATAACAATAGCCCGATCAGCTCCTGCTATAGCATTTTTAAAGCCCTGTTCAATACCAGCTGGGCAGTCAATTACCACATAATCAAAATCCTCTTTTAGTTGTTCACATAGTTTTTTCATTTGCTCAGGATTTATTGCATCTTTATCTCTGGTTTGTGCTGCTGGCATTAAGAAGAGACCATCATAACGTTTGTCTTTAATTAATGCTTGTTTGACTCGGCATCTCCCCTCTATTACATCAACTAAATCGTATACAATACGATTTTCAAGGCCCATTACAACATCTAAATTTCTAAGGCCTATGTCGGCATCTAAAAGAACAACTTTATTGCCTAATAAACTAAGTGCTGTCCCAATATTGGCTGTTGTGGTCGTCTTACCTACCCCGCCCTTACCTGAAGTAATAACAATTACTTGGCTCATTAATAATTCCCCCCTGTGTTTTCTTATTAGTTATCTTATTGCATCATCATATTTACAACTGTTTTTTGATCCACTGGCTCAATATATATTTGTTCGTTACTTAGGTATGCTATGAGAATTGCTTCTTTCTGATCTATTTTTTGCTCATATACCCCATCAGGTGAGCGAGCAATAACATTTCCAATTCCAATTTGAACTGGGTACATTCCTATAGCCATAACAAACGGTTTATATGATTTCAAATCTTTACCTGCGTGTACTGTTCCTTTTAGGGAACCAAGTATGACCACATTTCCACCTGCTAAAATCCTAGCACCTGGATTGACATCTCCAAGAACAACTACACTACCTGGATATTCAATAGATTGACCTGATCTTAACATCCCAATATGGTACTTTGTCATTGAGGTATCATAGGAAATTTCATTGGCAAACCAGTTTTCAGCTTGCCCTATATCATTAGTACCACTGGCTTTCATTTGGCCATCCTCTTCAAAACCATGTATAAATGATATGTTTAATATATTTTGCCCTGATAATAATTCTATGAGTTCTTCTTGTTGCACTTTATTAAGGATTTTTCCTTTAAAACGAATACTTACCTTGGCACCACTAAAAAAACTTTTTGCATCTTGCAATTTTTGAATAAATATTGTTTTTATATCTATAAAAGAGGCATTCTCATCTAAGATAACAATAATTCCATCTCTGCCACCCTTAAAGATTACAATGTTTTCTAAGTCCATCACTCCACCTCTTACTTTGTAAAGATATTGTCTATGGTTGTTTGTTCGTATTCTTTATCTAACTCAAAATATGCCTCTAAAATCTCTCTTGACATTTGCACACCATAGCTCCCTGCTCCATTGCTATTATAAATAGCTGTTACAATAGCAATTTCTGGCTCGTCATAAGGTGCAAATCCAACAAACCAGGAGTGCTCATTACCACCGTCTTGAGTTGTTCCTGTTTTAGCAGCTACTGGAATAACAAAATCCGTATAAACAGCTCTAGCTGTTCCTTGTGTTCCTTTTGTTACGGCCAACATCCCTTCATAGATCTGATCCATTGTTGAATCTGAAATATCCAGCCTACTGCTAACAACTGCTTCTTTTTTTACAATCTGCTTATGCTCTTTTGAATTTTGAACTGCATTTATAATACTTAAATCGTACACATACTCCCTATTTGCAAGAGCCGTTACATATTTTGCAACTTGCACAGGTGCAAAAGCACTGTTACCTTGCCCTATTGCAGTACGAATGGTAATACCTTCATTCCATCCAAGATTAGCTTTTTCAATCATCTGATCAATGACATTCCCAACAATTCCAGATGATATGTCATCAACAATGGCATCTTTGGATGATATAACTTGTTCCTGAGTATTCTCCATCCTATACTTAATGGTGTCTATAAGTTCTTGGTCAGTGCTACTTCGCCTTAACCTCCCATAGGCTACATTATACGCATGTTGATATGCATCCGTAATTTCTGTCCTTATTATAGGTGTTAGGGCTTGACCAACAATAGGCCTTGTCATAGCCTTTATGCCATCTCCAATTTCCTCTACAAGATATTTCTTTGTTTTATTTTTTAGAGATAAATTATGAGACGAATCACTCATAACACCATTAACCACATTGGCAAGGATCGTATCTCTGTCTTTATCTATGGTGTTATCTAAACTTATAATGATCTCATTAATAAGTGCAGGCAGTATAGACTCTAATGCTCTTCCTAGAGCAGATTCCATATTTCTCTTTAGCTCATGCTGTATTTCTATTTGGATTCTACTTTCTAGATTTGAATCTGAAGAATCAGCCCATGGAATGTAGCTCTTTGATATTCTTTGGATGCTAGCTTCAGTATATTTTTGTTTTTTTTCCTCGTCCATATTGTTTATATTCCATAAAGCTGAAGATAATCCCTTTATCACAACAACTTCAGGAGAGGAAACAAGTGGTTCTGCCTCTATTAGTTCAATTCCTGATTTTTGATTAAGGCCAAATTCTTCTACATATTTAGTTAACCGTTTGATATTGCTATAGGGCATAGCATCTCCTTGCCCCAGATTAAATGCCGTTTCATAAAAATAATAGTTACAAGAAACTTCAATAGCTTTTTTAAGGTCTACGTTTCCATGATTTCTACATTTGGCTGCCGGCGTTCCCGCCTTAGTAAAGGATCCCGTGTCATAAATCAAAGTATTTCTAGTAATGATGTTTTCTTCTAATCCAGCAATAGCCGTAATCATTTTAAATGTAGAGCCTGGCGCCTTAGCGGTTCTCATAGCACGATCAATCAGCAGTCTTCTTGGGTCGCTATTATCAGCTAGCATGGGATAAAACTCATTAAAGTTAGTAATTAACTCATTGGAATCATATGAAGGATATCCTATTAAAGATAGGACTTGTCCATTTTTTATATCAACAACAACTGCTGCTGCACTAAAAGGATCTATTGCCATATGCTTAGGTTTTAGAACTCCATTTTCAATTTGCTGAATAAGCACCCCATCAACAGTTCCATATTTGTTGTTTTGAAAATTAGTTATAGTTTCATTATTTAGCCTTAATATTCCTTGTTCATGGAGCATTAACACAACTTGTCTTTCCGTAATTAAATCTGTATTTATTTCTTTTAACCACTGTAGTAGTAGTTCTTTACGTGTGATGTTTTTCTTTTGAAAGTCATCAATTTGTTCAAATTCTTTTTCTAATTTTTGATTGACTTCATATTGCATCGTGTCCTTAGGAGCTTTTTGCATTTCCGCAAAAGACAGGGTATTTGATTTTACAATGGAATATACCATTTCTTTTCCGCTAATGGCTTCTATATTCCTAGATCCGCCCTTTAGCCTTTGCAAAATAATATTTGTTAACTGATTTTCTAAAATATCATATGTTTTCCTTTGGTAATTAAGATCCATTGTTAGAAATATATTGTTTCCTTGAACTTCATCTTCTTTTTCTACTGTTCTTACCTTTCTACCCCTGTTGTCCACTTCTACTATCTCAGATCCTTTAATACCTCTGAGCTCCTCCTCTTGGGTTTGCTCAAGTCCCATTTGTCCTACTACATCATCTTTTTCATAGCCATACTGCTCCATAGCTTCAAACTGAGAGGCTGTTATTTGCCTTGTGTAACCTAATATATGAGCAAATAGTTCTCCTTCCGGGTAAAATCTAACTGATTTTACATCTGTGATAACGCCCCTATACTCTTTGTTTTTTTCTTCTACAGTACTTATTGTCTCCATACTAACATCAGTTGCCACAGTAATTAGTTTATATTTTGACCAACTGGTTTTATACAATTCATACCTAAGGGCAGCAAGTCCTCTGGCATCATTATCTGATATTGAAGGATCTATGTTAAAGATTGTTTCACTCTTTAAATACGTCATTAACTCCTTGGCCGTGTAATGATGGGCCTTTTCTTTTTCAAGATTGTTTTTATGAGGTATTGAGTTAATAAACTGTTTCTTTGCACTTTCCCCAAAACGGTATTCAAAAGGTTCTTCTTGGGTAATTGGGATTTCATCAACATAAGTATCACCATTAGCTTTTAGTAAAGCAATTAAACGTAACAACATATCGTTAAGTTCCTCATTACTCATCCTAATGCCTTGATCTATATTTAAAATATAAGTAGACTTATTAATTGCAACGGGTCTACCATACCTATCAAAAATAAGCCCTCTTGGTGCATCTGTTTCAATTTCTCTTTGGATTGTTTCCCTTATGTTAATATCATATTCATCATGATGAATAATCTGCAGGTCATATATTCTTAATACAATGACACTAAATAACATAAGTATAAAGATGCTCATAATAAATAACCTATCAGTAATAAACCGGAGGACCTGCTTATGAAAATCTTTCATCATATTAAAGACCTCCTATTTCAAAATATCTTCCTCTTTGTTTTTTCATTTTCTTCTATCTTTTCATTAATAGTATACACTAATTGATAGACAAAAACAGATAATATCATCGTATAAATCATTTCGGGGAAAATAATGCTTTTAATAAAATATATGTAGTTTATTTTTCCACGAAATAAAAACGGCAAACTCACTGCAAAGCCATAAATCGTTGTGCTAAGCAAGGTAAGTATAAATGGTAACACAAGATTTTCTTTATAAAAATCTTTATTAAATTTACCTACAAAATAACCTATAGAAGCACCTATAATAGCTAAGTAACCTCTGCTGCTACCAAAAACAATGTCTATTAAGAGTCCCGAAAAAAAGCCTATTATAGAAGCTTCTTTACTTCCTCTTAATAGTGCAAATGATACAATAATCATCACATTAAAATTAGGGGCAATTCCTCTTATACGAATCCCATCAAAGATTGTGGATTGCAGTACATTTACAATTAACAACATGATACTTATGATAAAAATTCTCAAAGATTTCAGCTCCCTTTAGTTTTGAGTATCAGAACTTGTTTTAAATGCTTAAAGTCTACTACTGGGCGCACATAGGCATGCTGGGTTAATCCATTTTTAGAAATAATAATTTCTTCAACAATACCGATGGTAATACCTGGTGGATAGATTTCACTAAGATGAGATGTTATTATTTGGTCGCCCTTTATGACTTCTGATTGACTATCAATGTCAAATCTACAAAATCCTTGCCCAGTCAGTTCAATGTCTCCTTTTAAAATTCCAATTTCCCCTGTTCGAAGGACAGCTGCACTAACTGAACTACGATCATCAATAATCGATAGAACTTTGGAAGATAAGGGCCCTGATTCTACAATATGCCCAACCAAACCACCCCCTGATAAAACAGCATCATCCTGATTAAAGCCCTCTTTAGTTCCTTGATCGATGATAAATACTTTGTACCAGTTACCTGGGTCTTTTGAAATAATATTAGCACCCTGGCTCGGGTACTTCTTATAGCGCTCGGCAAGTTGCAATAATTCTTTAAGCTCCTTGTTCTCATCCCTATACTGTTCTAAAATATTGTTGTCATAGGATAGCTGGGCAACTTGTTCTTGTAATATTTGATTGCTTTCTTTTAAACTGTTTGTATTTTGAAATCTTGCTATTACTTTATTTGAACTATCACTTATAACGCTAAATCCTTTTTGTAATGGTGTGGTAATGTACGAAATAGCATGCTCAATTACTTTAAATTTATAGCGTTGCCCTATGGTGGTGGTTATTAGCACCACAGTTCCTACGATTAATAATGTTATAAAAACCTGTTTACTTTTGAATTTTTTAAAAGATTTCACCTTATCTCTCCTTGCAATGTTACTTGTCCGAGGAAATCAAGATACTTGCCAGTTTTTCAATATTTTCTAAGGCAAGACCTGTACCATTTGCAACGCAATCAAGTGGTTCTTCTGCAATATGCAGTGGCATACCTGTTTCTATACTGATTAACTCATCAAGGCCTGAAAGTAAGGCTCCACCACCTGTCAACATAATGCCGCTTTCCATAATATCTGCTGCAAGTTCTGGCGGCGTCTTTTCCAGTGTTACTTTTATGGCATCTATAATTGAGTTTACAGGCTCTTTAATGGCACTTGTAATCTCTGTGGATGTAATGTTTAGGGTCTTAGGCAATCCAGTCACTAGATCTCTACCTCTTATATCCATAGTTAACTCTTCAGTCCTAGGGTGGGCCGCACCAATTGTCACCTTAATAAGCTCTGATGTTCTCTCACCAATCATTAGATTATATTCTCTTTTAATGTATGAGGCGATATACTCATCAAACTCATCACCTGCAACACGAAGAGACTTACTTGCCACAATACCACCTAAAGAAATCACAGCTACATCTGTGGTGCCCCCTCCTATATCCACAACCATACTCCCCGTAGGTTCTTCAACCCGTAAGTTTGCACCAATAGCGGCTGCCATAGGTTCTTCCATTAAAAGAGCTTGTTTTGCTCCTGCTTTGATTGTCGCTTCTTCTACTGCTCTCTTTTCAACAGATGTTACCCCTGATGGGACACATACCATT
>CAYRAL010000014.1:0-13844 GCA_964422235.1 uncultured Candidatus Epulonipiscium sp.
TCCGCCGTTTCCAATTAGTAATATTTTCACTTTGTCACCTCGTGTTTTATTTTATACTTATGTTTATTTTCCTTCTAGAATCCCAATAGCTTCGACAAAAATTTTATGCTCTACTTCTTCTAGTACCCGTTTTTGAAGGGTCTCAGGTGTATCGCTTTCAAGGACTTCTATACTTCTTTGAAGAATAATCTCTCCTGTATCTATGCCTTTATCTACAAAATGTACTGTTGCACCGCTTATCTTATCCCCAGCTTCCACCACTGCCTTGTGGACATGTATGCCGTAGTAGCCTTGGCCACCGTATTTGGGGAGTAGTGATGGGTGGATGTTAACAATTTTATTTGGATAGGCATCTATCATTTCAGGCCTTACAATCTTTAGGTATCCTGCTAATACTACTAAATCTATGTCTCTGGCCTTTAGGGTCTCAAGCAGCTTATCATCGTAGTTATTAGAATTTATATATATTGCTTCTATCTTATGGGCCCTTGCCCTTTCTAGGGCATGGGCGTTTTCTTTATTTGAAATAACACAAATAATTTTGCTATCTAGCTTGCCGATTTCTATTGCATCTATAATCGATTGAAGGTTGCTTCCTCCTCCTGAAGCCAAAACTGCAAGTCTTAGTGATTTCATATGATTAAACCTCTATCATCTTCTACAACATCACCTATAATAACTGCTTTTTCACCAATTCCTTCAAGGGCCTTTAGTGCCTTATCTGCTTCGTCTTTTTCTACAACCATGATCATACCAATTCCCATATTAAATGTATTGTATAATTCTTCCTTGTCTAGGCCTGAAGTTTTTTCAATCCACTCGTATATCGCTGGCTTTGTAATAGTCTCTAAATCTATGTTAGCTGCTAAACCTTTTGGCATCATTCTTGGAATATTTTCAATAAATCCGCCGCCTGTTATGTGGGCTATCCCCTTAATGTTAACCGTCCCCTGGGCTGCCTTTATTGCTTTAACATATAATTTTGTAGGCTTAAGTAGGGCCTCGCCGTATGTTTCACCTAACTTTTCATCGTATTTATTAAGGTCTAGGTTGTCTGCTTCTATAAGTTTACGAATTAGGGAGTAACCATTACTGTGAACTCCTGTAGATGGTAGGCCTATGATTACGTTGCCTGCTTCTATATTTGTACCTGTAATTACCTTATCCCTGTCTACTACACCTACTGCAAATCCCGCCAGGTCGTATTCTCCGTCCTGATAAAATCCTGGCATTTCTGCTGTTTCACCGCCAATTAGGGAGCATAGTGATTCCTCACATCCATCTGCAATTCCTTTTACTATTTGCTCAATGTGGTCTGGAGCAATTTTGCCTGTTGCAACGTAGTCTAAAAAGAATAGGGGTTTAGCACCTTGGCATATTATGTCGTTTACACACATAGCAACGCAGTCTATGCCGATAGTATCATGCTTATCAAGCTCAAATGCTAGCTTAAGCTTTGTACCTACACCGTCTGTTCCTGATACTAATACTGGGTTTGTAATTCCGTCTAAATCTAGTGAAAATAGGCCTGCAAAACCACCAATGTCTGTTAAAACATTCTTGCTATGGGTCCTTTTTACATGGCTTTTTATTTTATCCACTGCCTCGTAACCTCTATGAACGTCTACTCCTGCGTCCTCATAAGTTATTTTACTCATTTAAATTTTCCTCCTATTAGTATCCTAATATCCCATATTAGGTTCTGCTTCTATTGGAACTTCCATTGGGTATTTCCCGTCAAAACACGCCTTGCAAAATCCTTCGCTTTGGCCTGTTGCTCTTTCCATTCCTTCTACTGGAAGGTATCTTAATGAGTCAGCCCCTATTAGTTTACAAATTTCTTCGTTACTTAAATTTGCGCCTATTAGGTGCTTTCTATAAGGTGTATCAATGCCAAAATAGCATGGAAAGGCCACTGGTGGGGATGCAATACAAACATGAACTTCTTTGCCACCCACTCGACGGATTTGTTCCACAATATGTGTCATTGTGGTTCCCCGAACAATGGAGTCGTCCACAATGACAACTCTTTTTCCTTCTATATTTTCACGAAGCACGTTAAGCTTAATTCTTACAGCGCTTTCTCTCATATCTTGAGTTGGCTGTATAAATGTACGGCCAATGTAACGATTTTTCACAAGGCCTTCTGCGTATGGAATGCCTGATTCTTCGGAAAATCCTACGGCACTTGGAATCCCTGAGTCTGGTACTGGGATAACCACATCAGCATCTATTTTTCCTAATTTAGCGAGTTCTCTACCGGCTTCTTTTCGAAATTTATAAACTCCTACTTGATCTAGTTTACTATCGGGTCTTGCAAAATAAACCAGTTCAAAAATACATAGGTTTTTTGGACACCAATTGGTAGATGGAATACTTTTTAGGCCGTCTTGATCAATTATAATGATTTCCCCCGGCTCTACATCTCTTAAAAAATCTGCTCCAATTGTATCTAGGGCGCAGCTTTCTGAGGCTAAGGCGTAACCATCTTTGGTTTTTCCAAGGCATAAAGGGCGAAGTCCGTGTGGATCTCTAATGCCAATTAGCTTATCTTCTGTGGTAAGAACGATGGCATAGGCACCTTTAATGAGGCTCATGGTATTTTTAATGGCTGCTTCAATGCCTCTTTTGTAATTCCTAGCAAGTAGATTGAGGATTGATTCTGTATCGATTGTGGTCTGGAAAATAACCCCTGTATCCTCTAGCATTTCCTTAACACTTTCGCTATTGACAAGGCTTCCGTTATGAGCTAAAGCCATATGGCCATGTTTAAATTTTGCAAACAATGGCTGAGCGTTGTAGGGCTTGTCTTCTCCTGCTTTTGCATAACGCACATGTCCGATGGCAATTTTACCATTTAATTGCTGAATATGTTCTTCTGTAAAAACATCTGATACAAGGCCTGTTCCTTTAATGCACTCTATTTTTCCATCATTATTGGTTGCTATTCCTGCATTTTCTTGGCCTCTATGTTGCAAGGCGTATAGTCCGTAGTAAACACTTCGCGTGGCATCTTTTTGGCTA
This sequence comes from uncultured Candidatus Epulonipiscium sp., assembly GCA_964422235.1. GTDB lineage: Bacteria > Bacillota > Clostridia > Lachnospirales > Cellulosilyticaceae > JAAYSX01. Next base: position 3,025 of record CAYRAL010000014.1, read on the forward strand.
ATAACGCCTATAACACCACACTCTTCATTTAGCTTGTTATCTTGTATTTGCAAAATTTGCACCTCTTTACTGATATTTGGCTTGAACTAATGCGTCCTTTTCTTGAACTGTTTGTGCCATACGGCTTCGGTATTCAATCATTGCTTTCTGAAGTTCTTCATATTTAACAGAGAGTATTTGAACGGCTAGGAGGCCTGCATTTTCTCCTGCGTTAATCCCTACTGTTGCAACTGGAATGCCTGGTGGCATTTGAACAATTGATAGTAATGAGTCAAGGCCATCTAAGGTTGAAGATAAAATTGGAAGGCCGATGACTGGAATTGTTGTAAATGCGGCTAACACTCCCCCAAGGTGAGCTGCCTTGCCGGCAGCTGCTATAATAACTTCGATTTCATTTTCTCTTGCTTCTTTGGCAAATTGTTCTGCTATATAAGGTGTTCGATGAGCTGAAATAACTCTAACTTCTGTTTCGACTCCAAATTGCTTTACCGTATTAATTGCTTTTTCTACAACTGGAAGGTCTGAGTCGCTTCCCATAACAAATGCTACTTTCATGTGAGTTCCCCCTATTTATAATAAGCTATTGCTGCTTTAAATATACCATCTTCTAGAATTCCCGGAATGTTTTTGTGAATGTTATCACCGTATCGTTCACTGTGTCCCATTTTACCAATGATACGCCCATCTTTAGACATCATTCCTTCTACTGATTCTGGCTTATCTGATGGTTTATTTGTATACTGGCTAAAGATTTGACCATTAGCTAGTAGTTCTTTAAACTGATCTTCACTTGCTACGAATTCTAGTTCATGATTTGAAACTGGCACCTTGATTTGCTTGCCTTCTCCTAGCTTTGCAAGCCATGGTGAATTTGCACTTTTAATTTCTGTTGTTACGATATCTGAAACATATCGTCCAATAGCATTATTTGCAAAGGCACCATATGGTAAGATTTTTGATTTTACAAGGGCCTGGAATCCACCACCAATACCGATGATTAGGCCATCTTCTTCATTGGTGTGTTTTGCAAGGGCATTTTTAATATCTTCATTTTGAAGAATGACTGCCATGGCTCTGTAGCTACCACCTGGAAGGGCAACAATTTGGCTGTTTGCAATTTTCTCTACTAATACAGCAATAGATGTTTGAATGGCTTCGGGTGTTTGGTTGTGGAATAAGACCTGCTCAACTTCTGCTCCGGCTTTTTCAAAAGCTCTGGCCATGTCGTATTCTCCATTGGTTCCTGAAAATACTGGGATAATTACTTTAGGATTATCTACTTTAGTTTTAGCCCTGAATGTGTTTTTATTGTTTAATTGTGTGGAAACTACTTTGCTTTCCTCAGTTTCTTCCAAGTTAAATACATTTTCAAGTGGTCTTTTAATAGATGCTATAATTTCTGACATAAAGATATTTTGATCGCCAAATGTAATAAAGTTTTGGGCATTGGTTTCACCGATATGAACAAAACCAGCTTCCATAAATTCTTCTATATCTTCAAAATCTATTTCCAAAATCATATCTCCATAGGATGCTTCAAATGCATTGGGCAGTCCTAGAATTTCTGGATCAAATACTTCACATCCAATTTCGTTACCAATACTCATATTTGCAATGGCTGCAACTAAGCCACCTTTTCCAATGGCATGAGCTGAGAAGATTTTTCCTGCTTTAGCATGGTCTACCACCACTTGGTACATAGCTTTCATATCTTCAAAGTTTGGCATATGCTTGTCATCTTTTTCAATTGGCAGATAGATTAGACCGTGGTTTTCACCTTTAAAGCTAGCGCTTACACATTGCTTTGCAGATCCTAGCAGACAGGTAAAGGAAACAAGGGTTGGTGGTACGGTAATATCCTTAAAGGTTCCACTCATACTGTCTTTACCACCAATAGCTGCAAGGCCTAGTTGTTGTTTTGCTGTTAAGGCACCTAAAAGTGCTGCTGCTGGCTTGCCCCATTTGGTTTTGTCTTGGTCTAGTCTTTCAAAGTATTCTTGGAATGATAAAAATGAATCTTTGTAATCTGCTCCAAGAGCTGTTAGTTTTGCCACACTTTCTACAACTGAGTATAAGGCGCCGTGAAAGGGTGATGCTGTTGATAGGTCTGGGTCGTAGCCGTGTGTCATGTAGGTAGCTGCATCTGTTTCACCTTTAACAAGTGGCAGTTTTGCAACCATTCCTTGTTCTTTTGTAAGCTGCTTAGCACCACCGTATGGCATAAGAACTGTCCCTGCGCCAATTGTGCTATCAAACTGACCTGCTAGTCCTTTTTGAAGGCCTACATCTAGGCTGGCTACTGTTTCTAATATATTTACTTTGCTTAGTTCTTTTTCAGTTTTATGGATTTGCGGGCTAGCAATAAACACATCTCTTTTTGCTTCTACTCCAGCACTATCTAAGAAATGTCTTGAGATATTAACAATCTCTTTACCTCTCCATGTCATGATTAAAGTTGGCTCTTCTGTTACCACAGCAACCACTTCAACTGGTACGTTTTCAGTATGGCAAAGTTCACGGATCAAGCCTTCATGTTTAGCTGCAACGACAATGGCCATACGCTCTTGAGATTCAGAAATAGCAATTTCTGTTCCATCAAGGCCTGGGTACTTAAGTGTTACTTTATCTAGGTTAATGTTAAGGCCATCTGCAAGTTCTCCAATGGCAACACTTACACCACCCGCTCCAAAATCGTTACATCTTTTTATAAGACTTGAAAAGGCTGGGTTACGGTATAGGCGCTGAAGTTTACGTTCTTCTTTTGGGTTCCCTTTTTGAACTTCTGATCCGCATTCTTCAATAACGTCTTCTGTTTGAACTTTAGATGATCCTGTTGCTCCTCCGCATCCATCACGGCCTGTTGGTCCACCGATCATAACAACAATATCACCTGGTAATGGCTCTTCTCTTATGACGGCATCGGATTTTACTGCCCCAACAACTGCCCCAAGTTCCATTCTTTTTGCTTTAAATCCTGGGTGGTAGTATTCTTTGATTTCTCCTGCTGCAATACCGATTTCATTACCGTATGCACTGTAACCATTGGCTGCTGTCTTTGTAATAACACGTTGTGGAAGTTTGCCTTCTAGTGTATCTGCAAACGTTTCATTTGGATCTGAACATCCTGTAATTCTCATGGCTTGATAAACATATGCTCGTCCTGATAATGGGTCACGAATCGCTCCCCCAAGGCATGTTCCAGCTCCCCCAAATGGTTCGATTTCTGTTGGGTGATTATGGGTTTCATTTTTAAACATAAGCAGCCATTTTTCATCTTTTCCATCTACTTGAATGGTTTCTTCTATTGTACAGGCATTAATTTCTGCTGAAAAAACAACTTTTGGTATTTTATTTTGTTTTTTAAGGTCTTTAACTTGGATGGTTGCCATATCCATAAGGGTTTCTGGCCTGTCTGTTTGGCCATAAACTCTATCTCTTGCCTCTCTATAACTTTTCAGGGCTGCAACAACGGGTGCGCTATGCTCTCCTTCTTCAATTTCAATCTGACATAATTCAGTCATAAAAGTCGCATGGCGGCAGTGGTCTGACCAATAGGTGTCCACTACTTTAATCTCTGTATAGGATGGGTCTCTGTTTTCTTTAATAAAATAGCTTTGAAAGTACTCAAGATCTCCCATGTTCATTGCTAAGCCTTCTTGCTGGTGGAAAGTTTTTAAGGCTTCTTTATCCATATTGATAAATCCATCAAGAATTGCTACATCTGCTGCTTCTGGAAAATCTAGTGCTAGTGTTTGTGGTTTTTCCATTGCTACTTCTTCAGCTTCCACTGGATTTATGACATAATTTTTTATTTTTGTAAAGTCTTCTTGTGAAAGGTCTCCTTCAATGATATAAACTCTTGCTACTTTCACAAGTGGTTTGGCTTCTGATTGATCGTTTCCTTGGCTTTCTATTAAACCAATATATTCTATAAAAGAATGAGCTTGTTGGTCGTATTGCCCTGATAAGAAGCTCTCTGCAAATACTAGGCTACCTTTAAGATCAATTTCTTCTTCGTAAATATCATCCACGAGTGTATCTGCAAAAACTGTTCCTAATGCTTTGTCATATGTTTCTTTTGTAATGCCTTCAATATCGTATCTTTCTAAAAAACGAACATTCTCAACTCTTTTAATCCCTAAAAATTCTACAAATTCTTTGAGTAAGCTTTCTGCTTTAACGTTAAATTGGTCTTTCTTTTCAATATAGATTCTAAAAATATTCATGTTTACGCTCCTTTGGTTTGGTACGATTTTAAAACATATCTTAAGTTTAACATAAGCTAGTTTTAGGGTCAACATACTTCCGAACATTTCTTTTTTTTTTGTTATATTGTTCGATTAGCTCTGTTTTTTTGTTTTTAAAGGTTTTTTTTTGTTGAAAAAAAGGCTTAATATGGTATTAAGCCTTTTCAATGATTCTTCTCATATAATTTAGAACTCTTTTTTCGATTCTTGATACTTGTACTTGAGATATACCAAGTAGTTCACCTATTTCAGTTTGGGTCCTATCTTGAAAATACCTAAACATAATGATTTGTTTTTCTACAGGTTTTAGTTCATTAATAAGGTCTCCTAGCATGATTCTATCCACTATATTTTGCTGTTCTTTAGGGGATTGATCTACCTTATCACTAAGGGTAACAGGCCTTCCTTCTCCTTGATGAATAATGGATTGAAGTGAATCAACCTCTGTGTTTGCTTCCATTGCCAAAACAATCTCTTCTACTTCCATGTCTAGGCCTGCAGCAATTTCATAAATCGTAGGCTCTCGGTCTAATTCTTTAACGAGTTCTTCTTTTTGACGTTTTGCCTTATAGGCCACCTCTTTGAGGGACCTGCTGACTTTGATCATTCCGTCATCTCTTAAAAACCGTTTAATTTCTCCAAGAATCATAGGCACTGCGTAGGTAGAGAATCTAACACCAAAACTAAAGTCAAATTTATCGATACTTTTAATGAGTCCGATACTTCCTACTTGAAATAGGTCTTCTAAGTCGTAGCCTCGGTTTACAAATCTTCTTACTAGACTCCATATAAGGCCTACATTTTCCTCCACTAGCTGTTCTTTTGCTAGTTCATCCCCTTCTTGTGCCTTAGCAATGAGTTCTATTGTTTGATCCATAGATATACCTCACGCCTTTCTTAGATCTGTTTATTTATTTTTTTGTCCATGGTAATGGTTGTGCCCTGATCGATTTCTGATTTTATCTCAACTCTATCCATAAAAGATTCCATAACTGTAAAGCCCATACCTGAACGCTCTAGTTCAGGCTTTGATGTATATAGGGGTTCCCTTGCTTGTTCTATGTTTTTTATCCCTAGCCCTTGGTCTTTAACCACAATTCTAATGTCTTGCTTATTATAGGAACATATCACTTTAACTGTGCCAGCTCTATTTTCGTAGCCATGAATCATGGCGTTGGTTACTGCTTCTGATACAGCTGTTTTTATATCTGCTAACTCTTCTAGTGTAGGGTCTAGCTGAGAAACAAATGCAGCCACTGACACTCTTGCAAAGGCCTGGTTTCTTGATAGACTTAAAAATGATATTTCCATCATGTTATTTTCTTGCATCTTCTGTACCCCCTATGCCAAATTTACGATTGCTTCATCTATGCTATCGTAATTTTTCATAATTTTGTAAATACCTGATATAGATAGCACCCTGTCTACTTGATCTCCTACCCCGTATAATGCTACATTCCCCCCCAGAATCATAACATTACGGTAACGCCCCATTAGTACGCCTATACCAGAACTATCCATAAATTGGATGTTAGAAAAATCAAAGATAATGTTACGGGCTCTTCGTCTTTGGTATTCCCTATCTACTCTCTCTCTGATCTCCACAGATGTATGGTGGTCCACTTCCCCCTCTATTGTTACAATTAAGTTGCGATCTTGTATTGTGAAAAAAATCTGCATCTACATGCCCCCTTTTAGTTTTTTACATAATATGGTTTATGTAAGTTCCATCATAGTCCCTTTTACATTAATTGTCAATGATGGAATATAAAAACCAGTCTATTGTTTTAGACTGGTTTTTATATTTTATTATCTTAAACGTCTTTTAGAACTGGATGCTCCGTCAGTAGCTGGATAATTATCAATAGTAGATTGGTAATACTGTCTTGCTTGTTCTATATTATCTTGTGCTTCATAAGATCTCCCAATAATATAAAGAGCATTATCTGAAAATCTTTCTTCTTTAGCATAAATATATGATTTCTCTAAAAGCTCTATGGCTTTGACGTATTCTTTAGATTGGTACTCCCTATAACCTTGATTATAGAGTTGCTCTCCTGCTTTTGGGTATACTTCTTTAATCAATTCATCAAATTGCGTCTTTCGCTCTTCTCCTAAAAAGTCCCTATTAATATTACTCAGCTTATTAGCAGCTTGTAGCCAATCCTTTTCCATAGATAAGTTTTTAGCAGCTTGTAAATCTTGTATTTGCTCTTGTACAAGCTGCTCCTTTTTTAAGTTTTCGTTTGTTTTTTCAAGGGCTTCTTTATCATCTGCTAAGTTTTTTATAGTTTCTTCTTGGTCAATCATGGCTAGTTCCAGTTTTTCTTGAACATGAATTGCTTTTTCCTCAGCCACTTTAATTTGCCCTTTAAGGTCTGCTATTTCTGATGGAGTAATAAGGATCATATATACCCCTAGCATGCAAATAGCGCCTATAATAAAAGCAATAATATTACCCGTTAGAGGTTTAGGCTGAATCATAGTACTTGCTACCCCTGGAACCGTTGGCTGAGCTCTAGCTACTTTAGAAATCGTGGTTTTCTGAGCTACTTCTTGTTCAATTTTGACCTCTGGATTTAAATAGTTCCAGTAAAAATTGGCCTTAGGATGATCTTTATTTGTTTCAAGAATTTCTTTTAATAATTCTTTGGCCTTATCCTCTTCTTTTTTTGTTATATAATAAAGACTTAGCAAGGCTTTGGCCTCTACATAGTTAGGGTTTTGAGATATTGCTTTTCTAAGGCTTATGATTGCAATATCTGCGCTGCCTTGGGCTATGTACTGCAGTGATTTATTATATAGCATCATTGTATCACTATATCTGGTTAGCTGACTGGGCTGACTTTGAACTGTTTCTAAATAGCCATTTGCTATATTGTTTTTTGGTTGAAATGAAAGACTTGTAAGCCAGTGTTTAATTGCCCAGCCTATTTCTCCTACTTCCCAGTAAATTAAGCCTAGTAGGTTTAATGCATCTATATGATTTTTTTGGAGACGAATACACATTGTAAGGGTTTCTATAGCACCTGATAAACATCTACCTTGGGCTTGACCTAATCCCTTATTGTATAAACGAACTGCCATCATATGTACTTTATCATATAACAATAAATCCACACCGCAATTTGTACAGTGGGCTATATCTTTGGTAATCACTTCACATGACGGGCATTTCATAGTTATTACTCCTTGTCTTTAGATTTCCTTAAGTCCATTGTTGTCATTTGTTTGATTATCTCTAATAAATCTCCCATATTATCATTTTCCATGGTTTTTTGTATGTTTTCAACTTCTAAGCTAGCTTTGAACTTTTTTATTTCTTCATCAAATTTCAACATTTTTTCCTCCTAGTGGTTTAAATACTGTTTTAACTCTCCTACTAAATATAGAGAGCCTAGACAGCATAATATATTGTCTTGGCTTGCTTTTTCTTCTTGTAATACTAATTCTTGGCCTAATTTGTAGGCCTTCAAAAGATCTTTCTCAAGGATTAATTTCGGCGGACTTTCCATTTTGCTTATTTCATTGTATAGCTCCTGAGCTGGTAAGGCTCTGGTGTAAGAACTTTGGCTTACAATGATTGTGTCAGCAAATGGGACTAATATCTCCAGAATTGCTTTGTAATCTTTACCTTTAAGTAGGCTAATTAACATATATACCTTAGCAGTCTTTCTTATGCTCTGTAATGATTTTATAAAAGCCTTAGCACTTTCCTCATTATGGGCACCATCAAAAATAATGACTGGATTTTTTTGTACTCTTTCCATTCTTCCAGCCCAGTTAGCGTATTTAAGTCCTTTATAAACATTGTCTTTTGATATATTATATCCTGATCTATTGAGGCTTTCTACTGCCATTAGGCTTGTTAGGGCATTTGATAGCTGGTAGTTCCCCAAAAGTTGCAAAAATATGTCTTTATATGTAAAGTACTTGTTTTTTATACTAAAGCTTGTTCCTTCCATATTATAATCTTCTTGGCTAATAAAAGATTCTTTACATGAAAATAAGGGACTATTTTGTCTTTTGCAAATATCCTTAACAATATTATACACTGATTTATCTGAATCATACAATACTATAGGACAATTTTCCTTGATAATTCCAGCTTTTTCGTAAGTAATCGACTCTATGCTGTCTCCTAAAAATTCCATATGATCTTTTCCAATGGAAGTAATAATAGATAAAACCGGTTTTTTAATAACATTAGTGGCATCGTATCTGCCCCCAATACCTGTTTCTAAGACCACCATATCTACTTTTTGATCTAGAAAGTGTAAAAATGCCATTGCTGTTATGACTTCAAAAAACCTTGGTGCTTCTTCCCCTTCTTTGGCTATCTCCCTACAAACTTTCTCTACCTTAAGTCCCACACTTCCAAAGTCCTGGTCATTAATAGCCTTACGATTTATTTGTATTCTTTCGTTATAGTCTATCAAATGAGGCGATGTAAAGAGACCTACCTTATAACCTGATTCCATTAGTATGGACGTTAGCATAGCACATACGGATCCTTTTCCATTAGTGCCTGCTACATGAATTATTTTAAGCTGGTCTTGGGGGTCTCCAAGTCTTTTCATTAGATTTTCTATCCTGCTAAGGCCTATTGTTTTGGCCGGGGTCTGGCTTTCCTCTAAAAACCGTGTAACTTGCTCTTTCATCAATATGTTGCTCCTTAAGTTAATGTACTTTATCATAGATTACACTCTTTATCCTATTTAGTAAAGAGGTAAATCCTTGCTATCGCACCTTATAAGTGATATCATTTTATATAATTAGTTAAGTTTAGATATGTAAAGGGTGTGCTTATGAAAAATAATAAATCTACTGAAACATGTAGTCGTACGATTATACACCATGATGTCATTGCCAACGTTTTAGATAATATGCTAGATGATAAGATTTTACAGGATTTAGCCGGATTTTTTAAGATTTTTGGCCATCCTACCCGTGTTAGGATTCTACAGGCCCTCCTTATTTCGGAGATGTGTGTCTGTGATATCTCTTATGCTTTAGAGATGTCTCAATCTGCTGTTTCCCATCAGCTTAGAATGCTTAAGGATGCTAATCTTGTAAAAGCAAGAAAGTCAGGAAAGTCTGTTTATTATTCTCTTTCAGATAGTCATATTTCTGGGATTATGAATGAAGGCTTGGCCCATGTACAGGAATAGTTTCATTTAAAGATATTTGTAAATAAAAACAAGGATACCACAGTAATGTGTCGGTATCCTTGTTTTATTTTTTGACCTATAGTTTACTATTTTACTATTTACTCAAACTTCTTATTCGCTCTTCAACTTGCGTTAGCATTGTCTGATATTTTTCACGTTTTATTTTTTCTTCTTCTATAACTTTAGTTGGGGCCTTAGACACAAAGCCTTGGTTTGAGAGTTTTTTATCGATTCTTGCGACTTCCCCAATTAGTTTTTTACGTTCTTTGTTTAGGCGTTCAATTTCTTTGTCAATATCTAAGAGCTCTGCTAGGGGAATATAGATATTCGCCCCTGGAATCACTGTAGATACAGCGTCGTCTGCAACATTGTTTTTAGTCTCTTGTATAATCACTTCTGTAGCTCCTGCTAGAGTTGCAAAAAAGACGGTTCCTCTTTTAAAGATATCCCTAATGCTAGCATCTTCTGAAACCACAAATACTTGTGCCTTTTTAGATGGAGGCACATTCATTTCTGCCCTAATGTTTCTAATGTTTCTAACGGCTTGTTTCATGAGCTCGATTTCTTTTTCTTCTACTTGGAAGTTTCGATGGTCTGTATAAACTGGCCAGTTAGATGTCATGATGGTTTCTTCTTTATTTTGAAGGCTCATAAATATTTCTTCTGTTATAAAAGGAATATAGGGGTGTAGTAGTTTTAGGGTGTCGATCATAACGGTTCTAAGAGTCCAAAGAGCTGCTGCTCTTGTTGGGTCCTCCTGGTTATATAATCTTGGTTTTACCATTTCGATGTACCAGTCACAGAATTCCTCCCATGCAAAATCATGAAGTTTTTGAACCGCTATACCTAGCTCATATTTATCCATATTATCAGATATATCTTTCGAAAGGCTATTAAACTTAGAGATAATCCAGCGATCTGCTGCTGTTAGCTCATCTGGTGACGCTGTTAAATTCAAATCTTCATCTTCGTAGTTCATTAAGATAAATCTAGCTGCGTTCCATAGTTTGTTGCCAAAGTTTCTATTAACTTCAACCCTTTCACGGTAAAAACGCATATCGTTACCTGGTGCGTTTCCCGTAATAAGAGTTAGGCGTAGGGCGTCTGCTCCGTACTGGCTGATTAGCTCAAGTGGATCAATACCGTTACCTAACGATTTTGACATCTTCCGACCTTGGGAGTCCCTGACAAGACCGTGAATTAGGACATACTTAAACGGTTCTTTTCCCATTTGTTCAATTCCGGAGAAAATCATTCGGGCTACCCAGAAGAATATAATATCATAGCCGGTAACTAATACACTCGTAGGATAGAAATATTTTAAGTCTGGTGTCTCATCCGGCCAACCAAGTGTAGAAAACGGCCAAAGCGCCGAGGAAAACCATGTATCAAGAACGTCTTC
>CAYRAL010000015.1:0-9934 GCA_964422235.1 uncultured Candidatus Epulonipiscium sp.
TAATATAATTGGGACATCGTTATAAGCTTCTCTTGCCCTTTGGGCATATACAATGACTGATCTGTCTGGGCGAAGGCCTCCTTGCCCTCCTGGGCTGTATACATCATCTCTTCGCCTACGCTTGGCTGTTGTATAATGATTAACCATAGAGTCAATATTGCCAGACCCAATTAAAAAACCTAGACGAGGTCGTCCAAGTTTTTTAAAGTCTTTAGCATTTTGCCAGTTAGGTTGGGCTATAATCCCTACCTTATATCCAAATCTTTCAAGGACCCGACCTATAATAGCCGTCCCAAAAGAGGAATGATCCACATAGGCATCTCCTGTTACAAGGACAAAGTCAAGTTCTTCCCATCCTCGCTCCTTCATATCTTTTTTGCTAATCGGTAAAAACTGATTCATTCAATCGCCTCATCTTTAATTGCCATGGTTAACAAGTCCTTTTCTTTTTTTGTTAGTTCCCTGTAACTACCTAGCTCTAAGTCTTCTGGAAGTTTTAAATTCCCCATCTGAATTCTTTGAAGATAAAATACTTGTTTGCCTACAGCCTGTACCATTCTTTTAACTTGATGGAATTTACCTTCGTTAATGGTAAGTTCTATTTCTGATATTTCTCCAGAGTTAATAATATTCAAATGAGCTGGCAGGCATACATATCCATCTGATAAGCTTACACCCTGTTTAAATACGTCAACATCATCTTGGGTCATTTTGCCATCAACTCTTGCAAAATAGGTTTTAGGTATGTTTTTCTTGGGGGATAAAAGCTCATGACTAAGCTGTCCGTCATTGGTAAGGATTAGCAATCCTTCTGTATCAATATCTAATCGTCCTACTGGAAAAAGCTCTTTATTTTTATCTTCTAAATCTAAAAGGTCAATAACCGTTTCATGCATATTATCTTTGGTTGCACTAATAACCCCATTCGGTTTATTAATGATAAAATAAAAGAATTCTTGGTAGTTAATTTCCCTATCATCTAAGGTAATTTTTTGCTCTTTTATGATCACCTGGGTATTGCTTACATTGGTAATCTTTCCATCTACTGCTACTCTTTTTTGTTTAATCATTTTCTTTACTTCACTCCTAGTCCCAAGACCCATGTGTGATAGTAGCCTATCTAATCTTATTTTCTTTTCCATTGTTTTCCCCATTCATTGACTATCACTTACTATTTATTTTATGCGGATTAAATCCGATTGCATCTGCTGATACAAGTGTATATTCTATACCGCCTTGTTTTCCTCTTATACTGTAATTAAAGGATTCTTGTCCGTGAAGATGGCCATAGACAACATCTGTTACAGGATATTTTTCAAAAAGCTTTATAAAGCCTGAACTCTCTTTTCTATCATTTGTTGGGGGGTAATGTAGCATGACAATAATCTTTTTACATCCTGACCTTACCCCATGATCTAAAGATAATTCTAAACGCTGTATCTCTCTATTATAGATCTTTAAGTTATGTTCGTCCATTCCTACATCTCCTGGGCATCCCCAGCCTCTTGTTCCACAAATAGCATACTCTCCTACTTTGTATGATGTGTTTTGTAAAAAATACATATTATCATATAGATTATTAAGCTGGGTAATGGAATGCCACCAATAATCATGGTTCCCTTTAATAAGAACCTTTTGGCCTGGCAGCTTATGAATCATCTCAAGATCCACCTGAGCTTCCTCCAAGGTCATAGCCCATGAAATATCCCCTGGGATTAAAACAATATCATCCTCGTCAACTGTACGTCCCCAATTCTGAGCAATCTGAGTCCCATGATCTTGCCAATTGTCCCCAAATATATCCATGGGTTTATTTACATTACCTGATAGGTGCAAATCTCCTATTGCGTAAATATTCATCTTAAGTCTCCTTATTTGTTATATTATAAGACAAATCTTTGTATGGCATCTGCAACACCACTAGAATTATTATCTTTTACAAATGCTACTCTATAGTCTAGTATCAACGATTTTCAATTTCAAATCAAGTTTATTCAACTTAAAAATTCTTAAACCTAGAATATACCTCTAGATTTAAGAATTTTCATATCCTTTTCTTCTAAATACCTCAATAAATAATATGGATTAATCCAGCTTTCATTATCGCCAAATAATTTTGTGGCAATCCCAATATGTAAATGGACCGGGAACTGTCCGACAGTCCCTTCTTCCCCATATCCACTATCCCCCATATATCCGATTAAATCTCCTGTTTCAATTTTACTTCCTTTTTTTATTTTAGGGGCATATTTATCTAAATGGGCATAGTAGATATAAGCCCCATTCTTAGTCCGTACACCAACCCTATAGCCTCCGGTTTCATTCCACCCTATATTTTCAACAACACCCCGGCTCATACTGATAATCTGAATAATTCCTCTTTCATTTTGAGGATCCATAATATCCGTTCCATAATGCTTTCTTATCCCACCATATGTTCTTTCTGCATTCCAACTATCTTCAAATGCATATTCATAATCCATAGGAACAGGGAATCCTTCAATATCAAGGATAAATTGTTTATAACAATTGACTGCTTCTTTAAACATAGTCTTGGTCTGCCTTGATGAAAATAGTCTCTTTTCTGTCCCTAAAATATGGGCCGCAAATAAAGTTGCTACATTTTTATTGTTATTTTTTGCTTCCTCAAATATTCCTGCACTGACTTCTGGTAGAACTTCAAATGCTGTTATCTTGTCTTGGATAGAGTTGTATGTAAGGTCTTGATTTTTGCCTTTCATCTTTAGAAAGAAAATAAAGATCAGTAAGACGATTATCATAACTCTGATGAGTTTAACATTTATAGGCATATTATATCGATACCTTTTAGAAGGTGGTCTTAAGACACGTCTTCTATACTTATATTTTCTTTTAGCTCTCAAAATATACCCCCTTCACTTTATTCTCCCCAAGCCGCTATTAAAAGTAGTTCAAAATTTTCCCCATATATTTGATTAAATTGAGTGATGGGAAGAGGATTTTCACCTAAGCCACACTCAATGGTATACCCTGGCCTTCTAAACTCTTTAATAAACCAATCCTTATAGCCACCAAATGATGCATTAGGATCTGGTACTCCTAAGACGTATCCACTTGCTTTTGCAAATAGTTCCCCCATTTTTTTAGCCCCATCAACTTCAATATGATCATAGCACCAGTAGATTTCTTGGCCCTGGGTATGATAGGATAAGACCATATCAAAATCTTCTTGTCTTGTATAATTTACAATTGCTTTGGTTTCCGGTTCAGATTCCGGATGCTCCCCGCCGTATAATTCTAACCAGGGGCCTCTTATACCTTCTTCTTTTTCTATTTTTTTACACTCTCTCCATTTTGCATTAAAATTTCGATTTAAATCTACACCTCTAATGTTTGCTTTCCACTTTGAAAAATCATCACTTCCACCATTCCATTTGACTAGCTCTTTATAATTAGGCTGATAAGTTCTAGTGCCTTTTATTTGGAGTTCTATACCATCTGGGTTTAGCATGGGCAGAACATGAATAGTAGATCTTTCAAATAATTCCTCTATATTTCTACTGTATGCTGTGTCTTTGGAAATAAACAAGTGGCAAATTTCCTCTATCCATTTCATTAAAACTGGCACCGTAATCCATTCACAAGCATGTGTACCACCACATATAAAAATCTTTCTTGGTCCTCTTCCAAATTTTAATATGTAAATTTTTCTATTTTCCACACTTTCACCAATGGTTAATATATCTAAAAAATTGTATTTTGTACTTAACTCTAATATCTTGCTTTTTAGGACTTCATAGGTATAGAATATAGAACTATAATCATTATAATTGTTATTTTGCCCCATTTTTTTCCCCCTTTCATCTTATAATTAGTATATTTAAGAGTTGTGATTCTATGATTAATTTATAACTTTTAAAATTTAGTTTGAAAATATGGATAAAAAAATTATCCGGTGAAATAATAAACATAGAAAGAGAATTTTAATCTTTCATAAGAAAGGTGGTTATTTAATGAATACCAGAACATTTGATTACTTTGCACTAACTTTAGTTATTATTGGTGCACTAAACTGGGGCCTTATTGGTTTTTTCCAATTTGATCTTGTAGCATCACTGTTTGGTGGTATGACGAGTTGGCTTAGTCGTGTTATCTACTCCCTTGTCGGCATATGCGGTATCTACTGCTTAACACTTTATGGTAGGGTTTATGACGATGATTATCGCAAGCATGACTAACTTAATTCTCTTTAGTCAAAACAAAAAACAGGAATAATTATTCCTGTTTTTTTGTTTTCTAAAAATGTTTTAACTTTTTATGCATTTTACAAGGGAATTAGGGTATAGATATCTAATAACAGATAATATAAGTAAATATATTATAACTCAATAAGGGGTGATCGTTATGCTTCAAATAATTACTGGCAAAACAGGAGAAGGTAAGACGAAGAAGATGATTTCACTAGCAAACGAAGAAGCTAAGAATATTACTGGTGACGTGGTGTATATTAACAGTAGTAAGCGCCGCAGGTACGATCTTAGTTATCGCGTTCGGTTAATAGAACCCTTTCAATTTAACATTTCTACTGCTCAAGAGTTTTTTGGTTTTGTTGCGGGAATTATTTCTGCCAATCATGATACACAGCTAATTTTTATTGATGAACTTTTTAAACTTACAGGTCTTTCTCTTGATGAAATGGCTGACTTTATTGCCAAACTCAAAAAGTTATCCACTAAATATAATGTACGTTTTGTTGTTAGTGCAACCTGTGCAAAGGCAGATTTTCCTGAAACACTACAAGATTACTTAATAGCTCAATAATATATAAATAATAAAACTGATGCATTTATTTGCATCAGTTTTATTATTTAATGAATTTTATTTTAAGCTAAGATTGCCATAATAAACATTTCTAGGCAGACAATAAAGTATAAAATCATTCCTATATTAACATAAATTGTACTAACTCTAGTCCCTGCATCAATTTCTATTTGCCCCCGCACTAGTTCTATGCTAGGGATAGTCTTTTTATAGAGGACAATTCCTACAACCATCATAACAATAACCGCCATTCCAGCCATGCCCACTAGTATTTGGTTGTCATGGGCAGCAAGGTAAGGCATAATAACAGAGCCTAGTATGTTAATGATGATATGAAGTAGAACAGTATATTTAATGGTATTTGTTTTAGTTGCAATATAGGCAAAAAACAATCCTAATACTAAAGCATAAAAAAACTGAGATAAGTTTCCATGAAATAATGCAAAGGTAAGGGCTGTTACCCAAATTGCTGTTTTATCCCCGTAATCTCTTAGCTTATCTAACATAATCCCCCTAAATATAATCTCTTCTATAATAGGCGATAAGATTCCTACAAAAATTAGTGTGCCAAATATACTGGCCCCATCTAGTGCTGCTAATAATGGGTTATTAACAGGATTACCTTTTAGAAGTCCGATTAGTATATTAATAAGGTTACCCAGTATATTAAATATATAAACTGCTGCCATAGAAATAAAGAACATGGTAATGATCTCTTTAAATGACATTGCCTTCTTTTCACCTTTTGGTCCATTGGGAATCTTTCTTGTCATCAAAACGAATATAGGAAATCCTATGCAATAAAATGATAAACCTAGAAGGCTCCAAGTATACCATGGCCCTTGGGTGAATTCAGGCGCTAGCTCGTAAAGGACTGCTCCTAGAAATCCTTGTATGATCATTGTTACGAATGCCATTGCAAAAAGTGCCAATCCTATCTTACTAAATACCCTTTTTGTTTCCATTGTTTGATTTTCCAACTATAAATCCCCCTTTTTATTTTAAAAGACCTTGCTTAATAGCCTTCCCCCTTGCTACATTTTCAAGTTCATTCCTAATTGCCTTAACCCTTCCCAAAATTTCACTAATGTGATAGTTATATATCAAAACATATGCTTCATCTGAACTTATATTCTCCTGTGATATATAATCTTGCTGAAAAATTTCTTTTGCCTGTTTAATATTCTTGTCATCTAAAACTGCTCTTTTATCCTTAACAATAAGCATATGACTATATAATATACTATAATTTGCAACAGATTCTTCTACATATTTTATCTTATCCATGACTGCCATTCGATACTTCTGATCTTGGTTATAGATATCAAGACTTGCCACACTAGCCTCTAATTCTTTTTTAAAGGTCTCTAGGCTAATTTTATTATTTGTAAAGATTAATTCTTTAACCACATATTCTATTTCATCTACAGTTTCAATTACATTTAGCTTGATATTGCTAATTTGATTGGGTGGTTTAATAAAATAGTTAATTAGAAATCCAACACTAATGCCAACCAGTGTATTAGCAAATCTATTAAGTCCGTATATAATGGGATTTCCACTTACAACTCCGGTAATAATATTAACAAATAAAACCAGAGCAATGACGATATTTCTGCTTTGATTAAGCTTATTTAAAAGCGTTATTAAAATAATAACACCTGCTGCCACAAATATTAAACTCTGACCTGCCACCTGTGTATATATAATCCCGATGATGGTTCCAAGCACGGTCCCTATAAGCCTATTTTTACTAAAGGTAATACTATCATCAATGTTGTTTTGTATGGCCATGACAACTACAAGCACTGCAAGTGTTGGCTCTGTTAAAGGCAAAATTGTATATAATGCAAGACAGATAAATACAGCAAGGCCCGTTTTAAGACTTCTCATTCCAATACCCACTCTTGTCATTTATATCACTCCTTTTTAAGTCTCTTAGGATATTATACATTGATTTCAGATAAATAGGCAAGAAAAATCACCTGGCTTAACATATAAGGCAGGTGATCTTCTTTAATTATTTTGCAAGTAATAGCTCATCACTTAAGCTTTCTTTAATTTTGAACCGATCAAAGTATGCCATTAACTTATTAACCGTTAACTTCTTCTTTTCTTCTCCTGAAATATCAAGTATAATCTCCCCTTGATGTAACATTAAAAGCCTGCTTCCATAGGAAACAGCATAATTAAGATTATGGGTAACCATAAGTGTTGTCATTTTCTTTTCAGCTAGCATGTCACGGGTAAGTTCCATGATAAGTGCTGATATATTTGGATCTAAGGCGGCTGTATGCTCATCTAAGAGTAAAATTTTAGGTTCAACCATAGTTGCCATAAGAAGAGACATTGCCTGTCTTTGGCCTCCTGAGAGAAGCCCTACTTTCATATCTAATTTATCTTCCAGTCCCATTTCTAGCTTTGCTAGGTTCTTTTTAATGTATTCTATTTTTTTCTTTTGTATTCCCCAAGAAAGCCCAAATCTTTTTCCCTTCCCCATGGCTAAAGATAAGTTCTCAAGGACAGTCATAGAAGGTGATGTTCCCATTACTGGGTCTTGGAACACTCGGCCAATAAATCTAGAGCGCTCATATTCCTTAAGCTTTGTAACATTATCATCATCCACCTTAACCGTCCCCACATCTGAGCTTAATCCTCCCCCAACGATATTTAATAGGGTGGACTTACCTGCTCCATTGCTTCCAATAACTGTAACAAATTCTCCCTCTTTAATAGAAAGGTCAAAATCCTTAAACAAAGTTGTTTCACTACTTGTACCTGGATTAAAGGTTTTACCTATTTTAGATAGCCTTAGCATGCCTTCTCCCTCCTCTTAGCTAAAAGTTCTTTAAAGCTAAAATCATTATTATTAACTGTAATGGCAATAACAACAATTATGGCTGTAATGAGTTTTAAGTCATTTGGTGGAAATCTAAAGTATAATGCAAGTGCTACAGCACCTCTATAGACAATTGAGCCAATTATGACAACAGTTGTTACTTTAAACATGGAGATCCTTTTAAAGATTGATTGGCCAATAATAATTGATGCTAGGCCCATTACCATTGTTCCTGTACCCATGTTAATATCTGCAAATCTTTGACTTTGAACCATTACTGCACCTGATAATGCAACCAATGAGTTGGCCATCATAAGACCCATTATTTTTGTTTTGCCTATATCTACTCCTAAGGAAGTTACCATTTGTGGGTTATCACCTGTTGTTTTAAGAACAAATCCCATTTTTGTCTTAAAAAATAGATCCATGGAATATTTTACAATAAATAGCAAGATTACAATGACTAAAACTTTTGGAACAGGACTGGAAAAAACAGTCTTATGATCTAAAAGAGGAACATTTGATCTTCCCATTACTCTTAAATTTATAGAATACAGTCCAATCATTACAAGTATTCCTGACAAAAGATTGGTAATCTTACATTTGACATGTAAAAAACCAGTCATCCAACCTGCTCCAGCTCCTGTTATTAATGCTGCAATAGTTGCTATCCAAGGATTGACACCATTTACAATTAGAGCTGCGGCTACTGCTCCTCCTAGGGGGAAACTACCATCCACTGAAAGGTCTGGAAAGTCAAGTATGCTATAAGTAATGTAAACACCTACGGCCATGATGCCAAAAATGCCTGCTTGCTCAATAATATTGATTACAAAACCCATATTATTCACCTCCTGAAATCATTTTAGCCCTAGCTTTAGCATCCTCAGGAATAACGATCCCAAGCTTTTTTACTGTTCTTTCATTCATAACAAGCTCCATATCTTCAAGTGTCGATACTGGCATTTGGCTAATATCTTCCCCATTTAATACCCTTGCTGCCATCAATCCTGTTTGGAATCCAAGATCATAATAGTTAATACCTTCTGTGGCCAAGGCACCTGCTGCAACATGAGCTTCTTCTGCTCCTATAACGGCAATACCTTTAGCCATTGCCTCAGTGGTTATAAGCGGCATTGCAGAGGCAACAACATTATCTGTTAGCGCATACAATACATCTATATCGTTAATAATTGACTGAAGTGTTTGGGGTATATCATTTGTATTATTAACCCCCGCTGCAATAATTTCTAATCCATGACCCGCAGCTAAATCCTTGACTTGACCAATTTGAATTTCAGAGTTAATTTCACTTGTATTATATAATATTCCTACCTTTTTGACATCAGGTAAAAGTGCTTTCATTAATTGAAACTGTGTCTCTATTGGAACTGCGTCACTGGTACCCGCTACATTGCTTCCTGATTTTTCTACGGACTCTACAAGTCCTGCTTGAACAGCATCTGTTACAGCTGTAATTAAAATTGGTATCTCATCTGTTGAGTTAGCAGCACTTTGGGCTGCTGGCGTCGCAATTGCAAAAATCATATCTTGCCCTTGAGTTACAAAATTTTGAGCTATTAGCTGAGTGTTTGCAATATCCCCTTGGGCATTTTGAATGTCAAATTTAACATTATCTCCTTCTATAAAACCTTCTGATTCTAAAGCTGCTATAAATCCTTCTCTAGAGGCATCTAATGCTGGATGTTCTGCCATCTGGGAAATTCCGATTGCTATTTGTCCTTTAGACGCTTTTCCACAGCCACCTATTAATACTGTACTACAAATTATCCCTACTAATAATCTTTTAATCATTTTACTTGCTACCATGCTACATCCTCCTAAGTTGTTAAGGTAGAAATACAAAAAAGTCCTCTTTTTGAGGACTTTTATACGATAATATGTAAGGAAAACACACCTATCCCTAGGTATTGTTTTCTTACTTTTTCTGTATTCTACCATCCTACAATTCTACATTTTTATAATCTACTCATGTTACTGACAATATCTACATTTCTACAAATTCCATCATTCTACTTTGTCAGTGTCTACTTATTATGACATTAAATACAGGCCTTCGTCAATAGCTTTTATCTTATTTTAACTTATTTTTTTAACTGTATCTCTTATAACTAGCTCAGTTGGAAGAATGATTTGAGTATTTTCAACTTTTTTATCCTCCAACATAGTCAGTAATGTTTTCACTGCAAGCCTGCCTTTTTCCGAAACATCTTGCCGAACTGTTGTAAGTGCTGGCCTGACTGCTCGAGCGTAGATGTTATCATCAAATCCTAC
>CAYRAL010000015.1:9944-13449 GCA_964422235.1 uncultured Candidatus Epulonipiscium sp.
CACTTCTTTTCATCTTGCTCCCTCCGTTAAGATCATATTTATGTCTATTAACTAGAGCTTAATTGCTATCTTTTTATGCTATTACAAGATTCTCTTTCTACAAGGTTAGTGTCCAATATAATATGCTCATTATTCTTTTCACCCTTTAATAAATCGAATAGCAGCTCTACACTCTGCGTAGCCAATTCTTTTTTTGGCTGTTTTACCGTTGTAATTCCTGGAGTGTAAAATTCACTTTCTTCTAATCCATCAAATCCTACAATAGATATATCCCCTGGAATATCCCGTCCACGATCTCGCAAATAATTCATAACAAGCACAGCATAATAATCAGAAACACAAACAAAGGCCGTATAATCTAATGAGTAATCGTATAGGGCTGAAAGACATGCTGGTAGGTGTTGTTCTTCAGGTGATAATAGAAAAAAGAAATCTTCTTTGTAGGAAAGTTCTGTTTCCTCCATTGCCTTCTTATAACCACTCAGTCTTTCATAGTCAACGCCAATACAACTATCTGCTAAAAAAGCAATTTTTTTATGGCCACAGCTTAATAAATATTTAGTTATGTCGTAACTCCCTTGGAAATCTTCTAAACCAATATTGACGTAATTCATAATATGTTTATCAAAATAGCTATCAATATATACCATCGGTTTATGGTATTTTTTCTTAATCTGAAGACAATCATCGCCTACCATACCGAGTAAAATAAGGCCGTCTACATTCCATGTGGAAACGTATTTTATGATTTCTTTAATATCTTGCGAGATATAAATCATCATAAAATAGTCGCTTGAACGTACACTCCGTTCAATTGCCCCAATGACTTCACTAACATAGGGATCTTTAAGGGTATTTTCATGTTTATCATTTTTTGCCTTCATGGCAATTCCAATGATTTTAGATTTATTTTGTGCTAGGTTTCTAGCCGTCATATTAGGCACATACTCATATTTCTCAATGGCTTCTTCTACCTTTTTTATTGTGGCTTTTGAAACCTGATTTGTTTTGCCATGTATAACGTTATTAATAGTTGTCGTACTGACACCTAAGATATCTGCCATTTCTCTAATGGTAATCATAAGCTTGAATCCTCCTTGGGTATTTTTTGCTTTCATAGAGACCTGTTCACCTAGGGGGTTTTTACCTCGCCAATGGTTCTGTGGCCAAGTCCTATAACCACTTCGTTAAGATGTAATAGCCCTATGCTTAAGAAAATACAAATACTAATGTGTTCCCCTGACCTTGCTATGCCAATCTTCCCCCCTACGCTAAGGCCATTGGCCTTGGATGAAACTTGCATAATGGCCTCTCTTGTAGCACCTGCTACGGCTCCGTCATGAAGATGACAGTCATCAATAATTCCACTGCGTTTTGTGGCAACTAATGCCCGTTCAATAATCTTAGGAACTGACGAAATTAAATTCCCCCCAATATCAACCGCAGCAGCTATAACGCCCTCTTCTTTTAGCTCCTTGATTAAAACAACTTCTTGCTCTCTTGTTGAAATAGCCATTTGAACCGAGGCTTTTGCTACATCTACACTATTTTTAGCCATAAGCTTACCACCCTTTCACTTATTTTATAAACTCTGTTTTATATTAATTTAAATTATCTTTAGCGCATATCTTTTTCTGTATAATAGACGAGACCTATGGCACCTGGTCCTACGTGCAAGCCTATAATGGCTCCTATATCTGATATGGTTGCTGTTATGTTTAGTTTCTCCTTAATTTTAACGACCAATTCCTTAGCTTCCCCAAGGGCATTGATATGATGAACACATACTTCTTTTAATCCATAATCCTTAGTATCTTGTATGAGCTTATCTAACATTACACCGACTGCTTTAGGTTTAGTTCTTGCCTTTTTTAAAACTGTGGTCTGACCATTTTCTACGGTTAAAACTGGGATAATCTTAAGCAAACTTCCAATTAATCCACTCGCCCCACCAATTCTTCCACCTTTTATTAGGTAATCTAGGTTATCTGGCAAAAATACGAATCTGCTTCTTTTAATATTCTCTAATACTGCTTCTTTTACCTCTTCTAAACTTCCGCCACTTCTTGCAACTCTTGCTGCTACAATTGCAGCAAAACCTAGTTGCATACTATTTGACTGGGAATCTATAATCTCTATTTTGCCCTCAGGATATTCTTCCAATACCATATCTTTAACAAGATGGCTACTAGCATAGGTTCCGCTCATTTTGGAGGATAAAAAAACGCAAACAAGATCATCCCCCTCTTCTACTACTTCTTTCATTATTGTATACATTTCATCTACAGAAGGCTGAGAAGAAGATGGAATCTCTTGTTGACCTAAATCTCTATAGAAACTTTCATTATCAATATTCACTTCTTTAATACTTTCATAACCTCTAATAACACTTAGAGAAATAATTTTTATTCCTAATTCTTTTTGAATATCCTTGTTAATGTAACTTGTACTGTCTGTTAAAATTTGTACTGCCACTATTAATTCCTCCTGTCATTTTATCTTTAGATACAAACACATATTAAGATACTAAAACATTCTACCTCATACTTACCTTGCTTAATTTCTACAGGTTTTTCTAAGAAGTCATTGGGCCAATCTTTCCCTGTATCTACAATACGGTGCCATTTTCCTTTTTTTGTTTCCGGTAGTTTAAAGGTAAGTGATTCTTCGTAGCCATTAATTGCAACATATATATCCACATCATCTCTGACAATTTTAGTATCTCCATGTAACATAAAGGCTATTGTACGGGAATAATAAGCCCAGTCAGGATAATCTGACTCTACCCCATGCCATGTTATTTCTCCTTTAGAGTTTTGTGATAAAAAGTGATTACGTCTCAATAAAGGATGTGCTTTTCTAAAATGGATAATCTTACAAAAATAATCATATATATCTTTAAACTGTTCTTTACGCTCCCAATCTACCCAGCTAATGTCATTATCCTGGCAATAAGGATTATTGTTTCCTTTTTGGGTCCTACAAAACTCATCTCCCATTACAATCATAGGAACACCTTGAGAGATCATTAAAAGTGTTATAGCATTTTTCATTTGTTTTTTTCTTCTTTTGATAATATCTGGATTTCGACTCTCCCCTTCTTCTCCGTAATTACAACTTATATTATCATTGGTTCCATCTTGATTATTTTCACCATTTGCTATATTGTGCTTGCTATTATATGAGAATAGGTCCCACATTGTAAACCCATCATGGGCTGTTACAAAGTTAATACTGTCTAATGGACTTCTTCCCTCTTTTCTAAACAAATCAGGGCTGCCTGTAATACGAGTTGCCAAATTTGAGATAATATTGATATCGCCATTTAAAAATCTTCTTATAACATCTCTATATTTTCCATTCCACTCCGCAAAACCAACTGGCATCTCTCCTAAGTGGTATCCACCTGCTGCATCCCAGCTTTCTGCTATTAACTTGGTGGTGCCTAAAATAGGATCCTGAGCAATATCTCTTAGGAGAGAATACTCTCCCATCCATTGCCCAT
>CAYRAL010000016.1:0-3242 GCA_964422235.1 uncultured Candidatus Epulonipiscium sp.
TTGTCCATTATCTCTTCCACCAATGGATGTGGCTGCCCTATCCATACGGTATACTTCCGTCCCTGTATTTTTCCATACTGGTTTTACAAAAGGGCTTTTTGCTTCTGTTTGGGCAGTTGTCATTTCTGCGCGAATTTGTGCATCTACCAATGTAACGCCTTCACCAGTAACAATAACTCTTCCGTCTCTTTCTTCTCTATAGTTAATATCCATAATACTAGAGAGTTCATCTAATAAAAGGTTTCTTTGATCTCTAAGATCATTGGCATTATCTCCGCCTATTTCATAATAGGCAATACTTTCATTAAGGCTTTGAATCTCTTTTGTAAGCTTGTTCACGTTTCTGACAGTATCTATAACTTGGGTGTTCAGGTTGTTTTGATATTCAATTAGCTGGCTTTGAATATGATTGGATTGTTTTACAAATACATCTGCGCTTTGGATAAATGCCATTCGTTCTTCTATTCCAGCTGGATTAGTGGCAAGTTTTTGAGTTTGACTCCAAAAATCATTGATTGTTTTACTAAGTGCTTCTCCGTGTGGCTCACCAAAGATTACTTCCATTTCATCGATGGCAGCTTTTTTGGTTGAGTAGTAGCTAAGGACAGAGTTTTCAGTTCTAAATCTGCGATCTGAAAATTCATCTCGGATTTGACGCATTTCTGTCATGGTTACGCCGATTCCTACTTGTTGTAACTGACCACTATTTCCTATGTTGACATATTGACTATCATGTTGTAGTAATTGTTGACGTATGTATCCCGGGGTATTTGCATTGGTGATATTATGGGATGTTACTTGAAGTCCCCTTTGACTTGCATTAAGTCCGGAAACCATCCGTCCCAGTGATGCGATTGATGACATATTTTCACCTCTATTATTGTTTTATTATTGTTTTGCATCAAAAAAGCTTTTATTGGGTTGCTTGATATCATCACCTTTGTTTTGATAACCAGATGATGGATATGAGTTCATGCTTTGTATGGCATGAAGTGTAAAATCTATAAATTCTAAAGACTGATTAAGCAGTCCTTCATTTGTCGTATTATGTTGTTTGATTTCTTCTACTATGTCTAATAATTCTTTTCTTAGCTGCCTAAGTTTTTCTTGTTCATCAGGTGTTTTATCTAATTTTAATATTAAGTTTGATATTGTTAGTTCTTTTAAGTTTAGATTTAATACGTTAGAAATATCTTTTAAAATATCTTCTCTGTTTTTTTCGAGCCGACTCGATCTACCGATAAATTCTTGTTCCCGTTTTAGGACTTCTTCTAAAAATTCCATCTCTCTATTGACAATACTATCTGTTTTGTACTGAGCAAGGGTAAGGAGTCCCGTGTAACATTCTTTTTGCTCACCTAATATTGCTATTAAATCATGAATTAGTCCCGCCATATTATCCCTCATTTTATGATGCTATTATCCGCCTATGATTGCACGCATTAACCTTATTAAAAAACAACCACTCTATATAGCACTCTGAGTGCTATATAGAGTGGTTAAAAATTTCAGCCATCATTTTTTTGGCTACTTCTTCTGCACTCACATTGTAGGTGCCTGATTCTATTTGTGCTTTAATCTTCTCTACTTTTTCCGTTCTAATATCTGGAGAATCTTTCGCTGCCTTTAGTGCAGTTTGAAAGTGCTTTGCTGTTGCTGAAATCTCTAGCTTATCTTTTGCGCTAGCTTTTGTACCTTGGGGTGATATTTTCCTTGTTGATGTTGCCCCATAAATTTCTGAGATTTGTTGCATTTGATTAATCTTCATAACATTCACCTACCTTTATTTTTATGTTATCATGCTCTTTCTCTGGATAAATCCTTCTTGACTAGTATATCGGCACATTGATCTTTATATTTTAGGCTTATAGTTAAAAACATTAAAAAAAGATGAAACTTAGTTTCATCTTCTTCGTCTTATTGCATCTGAGTCTAAGTAACGCATTTTGTTTGATTGTTTTGCTTCTGGTTTATCATCAATCTCTTTTCGCATACCTTTTGTTATGGATGAAAATTGATTGGCCATTGATGTCCTGCAACTATCACAAAATTTACCTGTTGAAATCCTGACACCACAACGCTCGCATTCAATCCCTATTGGTGAATCTTTGGATACTGTTAGCCTACCTTCTCTTAGGTATTGTTGCACTTGTCTTACAGTAACATCTACTTCTTCGCACACTGTGGTCATTGATGCCCCTGGGTTTTCATATAAATACTCTTTCACCCTTGCAAAATCTTCTTCATCTTTTCTTTTACATCTTTGGCATAATTGTGGTCCTACTACGTGATGAAATAATGTTTTACACCTTCTACATGATTTTACGTCCATGTTATCCCCCCTATATAATTTATGAGCTCAAGCTACCGATACATACGACGCAGTTGTAAACTTTGAGAGCTCCTGAATTTTTAAGTACTTTAGCGCATTCATTTATAGTACTCCCTGTTGTATATATATCGTCAATTACAAGAATTACTTTATATTTATCTAATAATCTCTTTGTACACTTAAAGGCGTCTTTTATGTTCCTAGCTCTTTGACATGGGCTAAAGCCACTTTGTGGTTTGGTATCCTTATCTCTTATTAAGGTATCCTTATTATAAGGAATTCCACTAATTTTAGACAAGTGCCTTGCTAGTTCTTCTGCTTGATTATAGCCTCGTTGCTTTAATCTTTCTTGAGATACAGGTACTGGAATAATTAGATCAATCTCATGTAAAAACGTTGTTTCCTTCAACTGTCTATACATATTTTTCGCAAAAAATTTGGCGTATTTTCGCCTTCCACCATATTTAAACCTGTAAAGGGTTTCTTTAATTGTGCCTTCATAAGGATAGAGCGCTATCCCTTTTTCGTATAAGTGCTCAGCAGTCTTACAGTCTAGGCATAAGTCATCATCGTGAGCTAATTGTTTCCCGCATTTTTTACATACTGGGTCTTCTATTAAAGGATAATCTTCTTCGCAGTCATAACACAATAAGTTATCCACAGTTAGTGGTATTATCTCCTGACAAAAGGTACATCTCGGTGGATAAAGTAGTCTCATTGGGTATAAGTAGACTTTATTCACATATTCACCTCATCTTAGTTCATTTGTCTTATATGGCTATCTAAACTTGAGTAGCGCTCAATTTCTCTATTGTTATCGATCATTCGCTGCACCGTCTCTTTAAGGCCTACAACCACCACTAAATCCTTGGCCCTTGTTACGGCTGTATAAAGCAAGTTGCGACTAAGG
>CAYRAL010000016.1:3252-12582 GCA_964422235.1 uncultured Candidatus Epulonipiscium sp.
CTGCTAAATCCTTTTGTGTGGTACCTTCTTTGTTACTAGTGAATCTGGTTCTTGAGCATTGGGATTCTGGTGCATGGGGGAGCTCTAGGGTATTTGGGTTCTAGAGCAATCGGGTTCTAGAGCATTTGCTTTATATGGCTTGCTAGGCTAGAGTATCGCTCGACTTCTTTATTGTTATCTACCATTCTTTGAACAGTCTCTCTAAGCCCAACAATAACTACTAGATCTTTAGCCCGTGTGACGGCTGTATATAGTAGGTTTCGGTTGAGCAGCATAGGCGGTCCGCTGTGAATTGGCAAAACAACAATAGGATATTCACTTCCTTGAGATTTATGGATTGTTATGGCATAGGCTAATTCTAATTCGTCTAATTGTCCATAATCATATTCCACAGTCTTTTGGTCATCAAACACAACGGTTATCCGCTCAGCCCCATGGTTTATTTCTTGAATTAGTCCGCAGTCCCCGTTAAAAACACCGACACCTTCATCGTATTTTATACCTGCAGTATTATATATTTTCCAAGGGGTATTATAATTGTTTTTGATTTGCATAACCTTATCACCTGTTCGGAAAATTCCTTGGCGAAATTCTTTTTCGATTTTAGATGGGTGTGGTGGGTTAAGTCCTGCTTGTAATGATTTATTGAGTTCATTGACCCCAAGAACCCCTTTTCTCATGGGTGCTAAAACCTGAATATCCATTAAAGGATCGCATTTTTGAAAATTGGGTAGTCTTTCTGTGGTCAGTTGCAGTAAGGTCTCTACGACTTCATTTTGAATAGCCCTTTGGAGTAAGAAAAAATCTTTATCTTTTTGATTATATAAGGGATATTCACCTTGGTTAATCCTATGGGCATTCATTATTATGTCACTTTCCTGTGCCTGACGAAAAACCTGGGTAAGCCTGACAACTTCGATTCTACCACTATTTATAATGTCTTTAAGAACATTCCCTGGACCAACTGATGGTAATTGATCTGCATCGCCAACCAGTATAATATGCTGGCCCGGGGCCATTGCCTTAAGGAGTGCATTCATTAAAACCACATCAACCATTGACATTTCATCTACAATAAGCACATCTGTATCTAAAGGATCATCTTCATTTTTGGCAAATGACTGTTTTTTTGAATCTTCTCTTATAAACTCTATTTCTAGTAGGCGGTGGATAGTCTGAGCCTCCCTACCGGTGGCCTCACTCATCCGTTTTGCAGCTCTTCCTGTAGGGGCTGCTAGCATAACAGATAGTTCTTTCTGTTCTAGCATGTGAATAATTGTGTTAATGGTCGTGGTCTTCCCTGTACCCGGCCCACCCGTAACAACAACAACACCATTAGAAAGAACCTGCCTAACAGCTATCCTCTGCTCAGGGGCTAGCTTTATATCATTGTCTTCCTCGAATTTATCGATATTTTTCTCTAAATCCGAGTCTGGCTCATTGTCTTGGTATTCAGCCATGTCCACAAGTCTACGGGCAATCCACTGCTCAGCATTATAAAAAAGGGATAAAAATACAACTTCTTCATCTTCTTGTGTCCTTATAATGATATTCTTCCCAATATGGAGCTCAATCATACCATTTTCTATCTGTTCTTCCCCTACGCCTAGTAATTGCATAGCCTGCTGCATCAGCATAAACTTGGGCATATAAGTATGCCCATTAGTGGAGAACATATTTAATATATAGGTTATGCCACTTTTTATCCTATGGGGTGATTCTTTATTAATACCCATATGCGCAGCAATATCATCTGCCTTCTTAAATCCTATCCCCCAGATATCATCCGCAAGACGATAGGGGTTATTTTGAACGATTTCCATAGTACGTTCCCGGTACTGTTTGTATATTTTAGCAGCATAAACAGGTGTGATACCATAGTCTTGCAAAAACAACATGGCCCTTCTTAGCTCATATTGCTCATGGAATATTTCACTGATTTCATTGGCCTTGGCTTTACTAATGCCCCTTACCTGAGCCAGAACCATTGGCTCCTCCTCAATAATCTGAAAGGTATCTGTCCCAAAATGCTTAACAATTCGGGCAGCCAGCTTGGGGCCTATCCCTTTTATCACACCCGATGCTAGATACTTTTCAATACCTTGTACCGTTGTTGGAATATGACGCTCATGAAATTCCACCTTAAATTGCTTTCCGTATATGTGATGAGTCGTCCATTCTCCAATCAGGCGCACTTCTTCCCCCTCATGTATGTCCGGGATTACTCCTACACACGCAGTCTCCTCACCTTCATATAAAATTGTACATACTGTATAGCCATTTTCTTTATTTTGAAAGATAATGTCCTCAACGACACCCTCTATCGTAGTTTGATTCTCCATTTTATCACCATTTACTTTTTTATTTTAGTATATCAGCTGACGGGGTGGTTAACAAGGCCGGGGGACGGTTAACAAGGTTTGATAGCAGACTGAAGTGGGACGGTTAACAAAATTACACAAAATAAAAGTTCATTTTAAAATCTGATGAACTTCGACAATAATTTTATATTTATTTGCGCAATACGAATGAGCGTATTTTAAATACGCCTTCCTTTATATGTTAATTTCTATATTTCGACATTCTAATTCTAACTAGCTCTAGCCAATAATTAAATTGTCTAATATACTTCTTTTTTCATAAACAATATCTAGTCCCCTACCTATTAAATTTGATACTCCTGACTGAGTTATATTACCTATAACCTCACATATCTCTTCTTGCTTCATATCACAAAGAGAGCTCATTAAAAAACATACCAACGCCCTTATTTCAGTATGTTTTCTTTTATACTTAATATGAATATCTTGGGGATTTCTATTTAAAATATTAGATACGTACTCTATGATTTCTTTAGGTTTTCGATGCCTTGTGATTATCTTTTTATGGCTATAGTAATCTGTTTCAGGATTAGCAAATTCTATTTCTGTTTCAACTTCTTCACCGGTGCTCTCCTTTACTAAAGTTAAATACTTATGTGTGTTTTCATCATTGTTAAAACCTATTAAATTTTCTAAATATGAGCGATCTAAAATACCAAATCTATCTGTTTCTTTAAGATATTCTTTGAAACTAGAAAAGGGATAGTCCTTTACATCTTCCTCATATCCTGGTATATCCTTCGGATTGTTGTGTATGTACGCAGATAAAGTAATCATATACCTTTCTGTATCAACAACCTTACTCTTAAATCTATCTTGAAAAACATGGCCATAGCGATCATATTTTTTATTAAAATACCTTGCATAGGAAAAGTTGATAGCATGCATGATTTTTGAGATGTCTGCACCTGCTGGATCAATAATTAAATGCCCATGATTCTTCATTAGACAGTATGCATACACTTTAAATCCATATTTAAGTTGGCTTTTCTCTATTAGCTGAAAGTACTTTATTTTATCATCATCTTCCTTGAATAAGTCTAATTCTTTTATACTTCTCACCATAATATGATACGAATGGCTTGTTGTTGTAACTCTCGCTACTCTTGGCATACATATCTCTCCTTTATTTTCTATAGATATATTTATATATATCTAGGAGTCTTACCAAGTTTCACATTTCCTAAACACTAAACAAGCAAAGAAAGGGACGGTTAACAAATAAGAGCAGGATGCTCTTATTTGTTAACCGTCCCTCAAAAAAGAAAATTCTATTTAAGTTTGTTAACCGTCCCCAAAAGGGCTTCGACCTTATCGGTTCGCTCCCAAGGTAAGTCAACGTCTGTTCTTCCAAAATGCCCATATGCTGCTGTTTGTTTGTAAATTGGCTTACGAAGATCTAGCATTTTGATGATAGCTGCTGGTCTTAGGTCAAAGTGTTGATTAATTACTTCTACCAATGCCTCGTCTGAAATTATGCCTGTACCGTATGTGTTTACCAGTATGGATACTGGTTGTGCAACACCGATTGCGTAGGCAAGTTCAATCTCACACTTTCTGGCGATTCCTGCTGCTACGATATTTTTTGCTACGTATCGTGCTGCGTATGCTGCTGAGCGATCTACTTTTGTTGGGTCTTTTCCGGAGAATGCTCCGCCGCCGTGGCTTGCGTATCCACCGTATGTGTCTACGATAATCTTACGGCCTGTAAGCCCTGAGTCTCCATTTGGTCCTCCGACGACGAAGCGCCCTGTTGGATTGATAAAATATTTTGTCTCGTCATCTAAAAGATTTGCTGGTAATGTTGGTTTAATGACATGTTCCATTATATCGTTGTAGATTTGCTCTTGGCTAATATGTGCTGCGTGCTGGCTTGATACAACGACGGCATCAATTCTCACGGGCTCATCGTCTTGGTATTCTACTGTAACTTGTGATTTTCCGTCTGGCCGGAGGTAGGTTAATGTACCTTCTTTGCGTACTTGGGTTAGTCTTTGAGCTAACTTATGAGCAAGGGATATTGGCATTGGCATCAGCTCTTCTGTTTCATCACATGCATAGCCAAACATCATTCCTTGATCTCCCGCACCTGAAGCCTCGATTTGAGCATCGGTCATATCTTCGTGCTTAGCTTCTAAATCCCCATCTACACCTTGAGCAATATCTGGTGACTGCTCATCGATGGATACGATTACCCCACATGTATTGGCATCAAATCCAAATTCTGCATTGTTATAACCGATTTCATTAACTGTCTCTCTTGCTATTTTATTCATATCAACATAGCAATCTGTTGTTATTTCCCCCATTACTAAAATAAGTCCTGTGGTTATAGCTGTCTCGCACGCTACCCTTGCCTTAGGATCTTGGGCTAAAATAGCATCTAGTACAGAGTCTGAAATCTTATCTGCGATTTTATCTGGATGTCCTTCTGTTACTGATTCCGATGTAAATAATCTTTTTGACATATTTTGTCCTCCTTTGTATATTCTTATCATATGTGGAAAAATAATTTCAAAAATAAAAGAACCCTTAAGGTTCCCGTATCATTCCATTGTTGATTTCTCATCTTCCGATTATTCTAGCTCGGGGGAATTGGCACCATTGCTTTATGCTGGTTGCCGGGTTTCACAGGGCCTTGTCCCTCCACCTCTCTTGATAAGATATTTATTTAGTTTATAAATCTAGTATAGCTTTTCTGTTATTGCTTGTCAATTTTTTTCACTGGTAAAAATTCTACTGAATTAACAAACCTACACCACTGGTAAAAGCCAGTATTAACAGCCCACAAATAGCAGCTCCGATAAACACAGCCATTACTGCGCTTTTTTTCTCAAGTCCTAATAAGACAGCTGCCAAAGATCCTGTCCAGACACCTGTACCAGGAAGGGGTATGGCTACAAACATAATAAGCCCCAGTAGTTTATACTTCTGAATACTTTCACTTTTACCCTGGGTTTTATCTTCGATCTTTGTAATTATTTTGTCCATTATAGGGTATCGCCTTAAGAACTTAAATATATGTTCAATAAACCATACAATAAAAGGAGATGGAATAATTGCTCCTATTAAGGTTAGTATGTATACTTCCCATACTGGAAGGCCTGCAATGACGCCAATAGGAATGGCGGCTTTTTGCTCTATAATAGGAATTGCGGCTAAAATTAATATTCTAAATGCTACTGGAATAAAGTCTAACACACTACACCACCTTGATTTACGTAATATATTTTATCGTGTATAAGTATATCATAATCTAGCCCTATATACTATATTAAAAATACATTAAAAATCACCTCTGCTTATTTTTCAAGAGGTGATTTTATATCTACTGCTTGCTGAGCAACTTGGTATGCCTGTGTTGCTTGTTCCTTGGATAACTGCTGTGTTGCATATTCCTTAGATAGCTGCTGTGCCGCATGCTCCTTGGATAACTGCTTATAGAGCATGTCAGCTAGCCCAATGCCTCCAGCTTTAGTTGCTTCTTTACTTTGCTCTTCAATTAACATATCTTCAAATATTTCTTCATGTTGGCCTTTGGTAATGATTCCCTCTCCTAATTGAGTAGAAGTTTTCATTGTTTTGTAAAGCTGTTGAATGAAATAGGCTTCCATTTCCCGACAGGCCTCTTTTAATTTTTCATCATCCTTATTTAATTGGGCTTTTTCTAGAAGCTGACCAAAAGACTGTTCAACTTCCTGGTTTTTATGTGCTTTTATCATATCTTGGCCCTGCATTAGACCCAGATCATTTTGTATTTTCACTTGTTTCACCTCACCACACACTGCAATTATACTATCTTATCAATATTATGAACGTTTTAGTTGATTAGCCTCTTGTAGCATAGTGTCTGCTGTTTTAATGGCTGTAGAGTTTAATTCGTATGCACGCTGTGCTACGATTAATTTTACCATTTCTTCCGCTACTTGAACGTTGGCGCCTTCTAGAAAATATTGTTTAATCATGCTTTCTCTTATTACCTCACCATCTGCTTCTAAAAGTGGTTCTCCTGATGCTGGTGTTGTAATGTATAAGTTAGATCCTATGGCTTCTAGTCCACCGACATTGGGAAATTGAACAATCTTAAGTTGACCAACTTCAATGCTTTCTCCGGTTTCTGCATCCACATAACTTACAATGGCATCTTGTGAAACATTAAGACGACTCATATCAACATCTTCATCTATTTCAAGTGGTTCATCATCCACTGTAAGGACTGGGTACCCATCTGATGTAACAAGTAAGTATCCACCATCTTCCGTTATTGCTAGGCGGAAACTTCCATCTTTTGAATAAGCTTCTCTATCGTCTCTTTCACTAATTGCAAAAAAGCCATTGCCTTCAATAGCAAGATCCGTCGGACTATCTGTTTGCTGTATAATCCCTGTACTAAAATTACGATTAATAGCTACTGGGCGTACGCCGTGGCCTACTTGTAAATTTCCAGGCCTTGCATTACCACCTTCAGTCGGAACATTAGCTCTTACCATGGTTTGATAAAGAAGAGATTTAAATTCTGCACTTTCTTTTTTATATCCATTTGTATTGACATTGGCTAAGTTATTTGAAATCGTATCAACGTTTAATTGCTGAGATGTCATCCCAGACGCTGCTGTCCATAATGCACGCATCATATCATTTTCCCCCTAATATTTTATGCTTTACCAACTTCATTAACTGCTTTTCCCATAAGTGTATCATGTACTTGTATCATTTTTTGATTAGCCTCGTATGTTCTTGATACCGTAATCATATCTACCATTGCGGTTACTGAGTTTACGTTAGAGCTTTCTACATATCCTTGCACAATTTTCCCTTCAAAAGGTGTTGGATTGCCATTACCACGATATAGATTATCGCCTACCTTTTGTAGACTATTATTGTCTTCAAAGCTTACCATACGAATTGTATCTATGTATTCGCCGTCTATTATAAGGGCCCCCACATCGTCTATAAACACTTCATGTGCCTGGGTTAAAAAATCCTCACCTAAGGTGACAACACCATTTTGCCCCATTACATTATTACCTTCTTGGGTTTTTAGTTGTCCATTTGCACCAATTACAAAGGATCCATCTCTTGAATATCTTTCCTCACCATTAGGTGTATTAATAACAAAAAAGCCTTCTCCTTGGATAGCTAAATTAAACTTCTCATCGGTTTTAACAAAAGATCCTTGGGTAAAGTTCGTATAAATCTCATCAACTTGAGTTCCTAAAGTAACCCTTCCTATAGGTTTTGGTATGTTGATATTGTTCTGAGTGTCATTTATTTTACTCATTAACATCTCTGGAAAGGATGATACAATTGCATCATCTTTTTTATACCCTGTTGTATTAACATTTGCTAAGTTATTTGAAATAACATCTAGCCTTTTCATCTGAGTGCTCATGCCCAGTCCTGATGTGTAAAGTCCACGAATCAATTTACTTCCTCCTTATCATTCCAGCCGCCCTTCGCCTTTGCAGAAGACATATATTCTACATAACTTCCAGTACCAACTGCTACGGCTGAGACTGCCTCTTCTGAGATAATAACATTAATACCTGTTCGCTCTTCAATTAATCGATCTAATCCATTTAAATTAGATCCTCCACCTGTCATTACAATACCTCTATCAGCTATATCTGCCGCTAATTCTGGTGGTGTTTTCTCTAAAACTGAGTGAATTGCTTCTACAATATTGGCTACTGGCTCTTGAAGTGCTTCTAATATTTCCTCTGATCTAATTTCAATGTTCTTAGGCAATCCTGTAATTAAATTACGTCCTCTTATCTCCATTTTTTCAGCAGCTGTCTTATGATATGCTGTACCAATTTGAATTTTAAGATCCTCTGCTGTACGCTCACCTATTAACATATTATGTTTTTTTCGCATATATCTAATAATTGCATCATCAAAATCATTGCTTGCAACCTTAAGAGAAGAATTGACGACAATCCCCCCCAAAGAAATAACAGCAATATCTGTTGTTCCACCACCAATATCTACGACCATACTACCGCAAGCTCTTTCAATCTCGATTCCTGCTCCAATAGCAGCGGCTATTGGTTCTTCTATAATGACTACTTTTCGCGCCCCCGCTTGCTTTGTTGCGTCTTCAACTGCTTTTCGCTCTACTTCCGTAACGCCACTAGGAACACAAATGGCAATACGTGGTCTCATTGACCTTTTACCTATTGACTTATGAATAAAGTATTTTAGCATTTTTTCTGTCATATCGTAATCAGATATAACGCCTTGTCTTAATGGCCGGATTGCTTTAATATAGCCTGGTGTTCTTCCAATCATTCTTCTAGCTTCTTCACCAACTGCTAATATTTCTCCAGTTTGCTCGTTAACTGCTACAACAGATGGTTCTTGCAGGACAATACCTTGTCCTTTAATATAGACAACTACCATTGCGGTTCCTAAATCAATCCCAATATCTTTTCCAAAACCAAACATATTAAAAGTCTCCTTTGTATGATTATCGACATTTTTATAGTTTTCATAAGCCTTTTTTAATTTTACCAATATGTTTTTTATATAGTTACTATTATTATACTTCATATTTAAGTAAAATTCAAAAAGTTTCGCTATATTTAATAACATTTAGCCAAAAATAAATTTAGGTGAGGGGATTTCTCCCTTCACCTATGATTTGCTCTCTATTTTGAGACCTTTGAATATTTTTCTTTTGTGGCTAAGCCACCACGAAGATGTCTTTCTGCTTTATTGAGTTCTAAAACCTTCCTAGCCTCAGCCGCCAATTTGGGGTTTATTTTTTCTAATCTTTCCGTAACATCTTTATGCACAGTGCTTTTACTAATTCCAAATTCTTTTGCTGTTTCCCTCACCGTAGCATTGGAATGAATGATAAAATTGGCAACCTCTATAGCCCTTTCTTCAATGTATGCTTTCAAAAAGAAGCCCCCCTTAACACAACTCTTGATAGATGTATATGTTA
>CAYRAL010000017.1:0-7480 GCA_964422235.1 uncultured Candidatus Epulonipiscium sp.
TAGATTTACTCATTTTAATACCATCTTTTGTAATCATGCCTTGGTTAAATAGGTGAGTAAATGGCTCCTGGAAATCTACTTCTCCTATATCGTATAAAAACTTAGTATAGAACCTTGAATAGAGTAGATGTAGCACAGCATGTTCAATACCACCTACATACATATCGACTGGTAGCCACTGCTTGATGGCTTCTTCACTTGCGATTTTGTTCTTGTTTTTTGGATCTGCATATCTTAGGAAATACCAAGATGACCCTGCCCATTGTGGCATTGTATTGGTCTCACGTTTAGCTGCTCCCCCGCATGTTGGACATGTTGTATTAACCCAGCTATCAATTCCTGCTAGTGGCGATTCTCCTGTTCCTGTTGGCTCATAAGAGTCTACATCTGGTAAAACAACTGGCAAGTCTTCTACAGGTACTGCTACAATACCGCAATGGTCGCAGTGGACCACTGGTATTGGCTCTCCCCAGTAACGTTGACGTGAAAATACCCAGTCTCTTAATTTGTAATTGGTTGTCCTTTTTCCAATTTCTTTTTTCTCAAGGAATTCTGGTATTTGATCTTTGGCTACATTTGATGGTAAGCCGTTAAAGTCTTCTGAGTTAACCATAATCCCCTCACCTGTGTAAGGCTCCTGTAGATCTTCTATTTCTTTACCATCTTCTGCTATTACTTGAATAATCGGTAGGTCAAACTTTTTGGCAAATTCAAAGTCTCTCTCATCATGGGCTGGCACACACATAACAGCCCCTGTTCCGTAATCTGCTAATACATAGTCTGCAGTCCATACTGGAACCAGTTCATTATTTAAAGGATTTATAGCGTAGCTTCCTGTAAATACCCCAGTTTTTTCTTTATCTGACATACGATCTACTGAAGATCTTGTTGAGGCATCAAAGGCATACTTCTCTACTTTTTCTTTTTGTTCTGGTGTTGTAATATCCATTAACAAGCTGTGCTCTGGTGCAAGTACCATAAAGGTTGAGCCGTATAAGGTATCTGCCCTTGTGGTAAATACTTTAATGCTTTGATCTTTATCTTTAATCTTAAAGTCAATCTCTGCCCCGTAGCTTTTTCCAATCCAGTCAGCTTGCATTTTTTTAACTTTATCTGACCACTCAAGACCTTCTAAGTCATCTAAAAGTCTTTCTGCATAAGCGGTAATTTTTAGCATCCATTGTCTTAAATTTTTCTTTGTTACAACTGAGCCACATCTATCACACTCTCCCCCAACGACTTCTTCGTTAGCAAGGCCTGTTTTACATGATGGACACCAGTTAATTGGCATTTGTTTTTCATATGCTAACCCTTTTTCGAACATCTTTACAAATATCCATTGTGTCCATTTGTAATAGTCAGGGTCTACTGTATTGACTTCAAGATCCCAGTCATATACAGCACTGATTTCTTTTAGTTGACGTTTAAAATTCGCAATGTTTTTTGCCGTTCCCACAGATGGATGTACGCCTTTTTTAATGGCATCATTCTCTGCTGGAAGTCCAAATGAATCCCACCCCATAGGATGAAGGACATGGTAGCCACTTAACATTTTGTAGCGGCTCCATACATCACTCAGTACATATCCTCTCCAGTGTCCTACATGGAGCCCATCTCCTGATGGATATGGGAACATATCTAAACAGTAGTATGGTTTTTTATTAGGACTTGGCTCATTAATAGGATTCTCCTCCCATAAGCTACGCCATTTATTTTCTATTTCTTTGTGATTATATTGCATCTATACCTCTCCTTAAAATAATTTATATTGATTAACCATTGATTACTCTTTTATAATAAGTTTTCCAAACTGCATTGGTAAGTGATAGTTGGGTTTTTCAAATTTTAGTGGATTCCAAGCAGCGTACTGATCATCAACTTCTCCGCCACACCTATAGAAATTGCCATACCATACATCTTTTTTAATTGCTCTGCCTGACATTTCTTCTAATAATGAGATTGGAACAATCACTTTTAAGGCCCATTCCTTTTCTTCTTTTATGTTGTTAACATCTTTCAAGGAGGATTCAATGGTTACAGCCTTAAATTGCTCCTCACTAATACTCAACTTTTCACCAGTGCCATCATGGTAGACCATATAAAAAATCCCCATGCAATTAATTTCTATATTAAAATATGACATTGATCTTTGATCCCATGGGCTTACAAAAAATTCAAAACAACTATCTTCAAAGACAGGGTCCATTAGTTTTTGGGCTCTTGCACGTATATGCTTGTCTTCTGCCTTGGCATAGAGATAAATATTATCTTTAGATATTGCTATTTGTACACTTGTTTTTTGCTTAAGTCCTTTTTCATACCATGGATATTCATCAATAGTGAGACTAGGTACTTCATGCCAATTCACTTCTTTATTTTTATAATCTTTAATTTCCCATTGCTTCACTTATATCACCTTTTCTATTTTACCTTGATTTCATTTTATCTTTGAATCACTTACCTATTATATAGCAAATTTCTTTCTATAGCCACATTTCCTACAAAGTTCTTCTACTGCCCGCCTATTTGAAAAACCCTTATAAATGTCCTGAGCTCTTTTACTTTCGATTATCTGAGTAAAGCTTGTCTTATAAATATTACCTAGGTTAATAACACCTTCACCGTCAAGGCAACATGGCACTACTGTTCCATCCACCAGTATAGCTACTTGGTCTCTGAGCCCATAACAAAATCCTAGGCCATCATCTTCCTCTTCTTTTAAATCAGGCCATTTAAATTTATAGTCTTGATTTAAATATACCTTGTCTGCAATTTTAATCCCTTGACCCGGAAGAATCTTTTCTTCGATTTTATAATCTAGATTAAATTCTTTTTCAATCATTCTAAGGAGTTCTTGGTTGCGACCTCCATCTTGGTTTGCTTCATTGTCTTTTTCTAAATTCCAAAGTCTTAAAGATATCAAAAGAGGCGTTTGCCTGGACGCCCCTATAAAATTAAAAATATCTTTGAAGTAGGCCTTTCTTTCTTCAAAATGTTCATTTTCATCATGGTTGCCATCAAAGCTATGAAGTGAAAAATTTATTTGCCTTAATGCTGGTTGATTAAGTATTTTTTCCCGGGCCTTACTAAGCAAAGTTCCATTGCTAGTAAGGTTCACCTTTAGGCCTTTTTCATAGCTTATCTCTAAAAACTTATCGAGCTTAGGATGAAGAAACGGCTCTCCTTTTACGTGAAAATATAGATAGTCTGTATGTGGTTTTACTTGCTCTAATATGTTGGTAAATGTCTCTAAATCCATAAAATCTTGTTTCCTTTTTGTCTGTGGGCAAAAATCACAATTTAGGTTACATATATTCCCAATTTCTATATACACCTTTTTAAATTTTTTCATTAGATACACTCTCATTCTATTGCTTTGAATTTCCTTACTATATTAAGTTCTTGGTAATCACACAGTCCTTTTTCTATTGCTTGCTGACGAAGCACTAAATATAATTCTGCTTCTGTTGCATTCTGATAAGGTGTAACAAACATCATTCCCACCAAACATGCTAACATGCCTAGTAAATACCATCCCATAAATGAAAGCTGTAATACAAATATGCGAAATTTATGTCCTTTAGTCATTTGATCACTTAGTTCTAGGGCTCTTTTACGCCCAATCTCTGGATTATCAGCTAGTATATAAGGCACCATTTTATAGGCGTATTTTTTTATGATTCCTGGAATGATCAATAATAAAGACCATAAGAAAATCATTAGATCTTTCCAAAACATAGTTTTAATAATACTAAAATATCTATCATTTTTAAAACCATATCCTAAGTATCCCATATTAATATCATCTTGGGCTGCTTGCACAAAATAACGTCTCCCCCCTACTTCCAGATGATAGCCTACGAAAAGATTCACTGCCATAATAATTATAAATGTTATAACTCCAATAATACCTATTATAATCAATATCATAAACCATTCATTTGAGTTGTTTCTAATTGACCCAAGACTTCCTGAGCTACTATTGCTACTCCTATTATTAAACCCTGAGCCGATATTGCTACTGCCACCTGACACTATTCCCATGACAAGACTAACTAAAAAAGCCTTCCAGTAAGAACCTGCTAAAACCCATTTTGCTTTTTGTTTAAGTTCTGCTCTATCCCACATTTAAACTCCCCCTTTTTAAATTGATATTTCAGCTTACTTTATGACATACCCCATGATTGACCAAAACCTTTTTGTTCCTTGTTTTTGTGATAATGGGTAATTCTTAAGTCTTCCTTCATCATCTTCATCATACCCAGAATGCTGAGAAACAAGGTAATCTACCACCTGTTCCCCTTGGACTAAATAACCCGTTACAACCATACTATGATAAGCATGATTCTTATGATCAATTAGCTGGACAACATCTCCTCTTAGGAGCTGATCCTGGGTTATTAGGTTAGCCTTTAAACCTAAACTTAGGCTCCCATCTTTATTTGTGTTGTTATTTTCCATATAAAATTTAAGTGAATTAGCAGCTGTCCATGAAGGTGTTCTTTTACTTTCAGAGTACCAATACCACTCATATCTAACATCCATGCCTTCAAAGTCAAAAGGGATCTTACCTGCATAAAGGCATTGTGACACATAGTTGGTACAATCTCCACCCCATTTTTCATAATTCCCAAATCTTGGGTTAACTTCCAAAGCATATTCAAGAGCATAGCTAACTGCTTCATTAATATTATAACCTTTAAAATAAAATCCACCTTTAATTTCTTCATTTATAGCCATTTTAATTTTCTCTTCTTGCATTTTATATCTAAGGGGCATATTTACCATGGTATCATTTTCCTTTCAGATTTATTTTCCTACAATGGTTTAAATATATGCCCTAGAGACGTGATTAATACTTGTATGCCTATTTTATAACAATACGGTTGAAAGTTCAAACTGTTTGTTCGATAACACGAGGGTATCACCACCCAACCTAACGCGGAAATAACTCACGTGCACCATCCTTAGAATAATAAAAGGCTAGGAGCAAATGCTCCTAGCCTTTGGTAAGTTTACTTTTCTGCTGCTCGATCAGCAATAACCTTTTCTTGAACCTCACTTGAGGCTTCATCATAACGCTCGAAGCGATACATAACTTCTCCACGCCCTTGGGTCAGGGACCTTAGGTCTGTTGGGTAATTATACATCTCTGCCATAGGCACCTCGGCAATAATAACTTGCCTGGAACCATTAAGCTCCATGCCTAGCATACGGCCTCGGCGTTTTTTCATATCACCCATAATATCTCCCGTATATTCATCTGGAACTGTAATCTCTACATAAGAAATTGGCTCTAAAATAATTGGGTTTGCTTTTTCCATTCCATTTTTAAATGCTACTGTTGTGGCTATTTTGAATGCCATTTCTGATGAATCTACTGGGTGATGAGACCCATCTAATAGGGTTGCTTTAATTCCCACTACTGGGTACCCTGCTAAGACACCTTTTTGAACTGATTCTTCTAGGCCCTTTTCAACTGCTGGGAAGTATTGTCTTGGAACTGATCCTCCAAATACTTTTTCCTCAAATTCAAATGGAGTCTCACGATCTTCAAGAGGTTCAAATGCCATAATAACATCTCCAAATTGGCCATGTCCTCCTGACTGTTTCTTGTGCCTTCCCCTTACCTCTGCTCTTCCTTTGATTGTTTCTCTATAGCGTGTTGTAGGCATCTTAAGATCAACCTCTACTTTAAACTTGCTCTTTAACATATTTACAATGATATCGAGTTGTTGTTGTCCCATTCCAAAAATGACTGTTTCACGTGTTTCTACATCATATTCTGTGTAGAAAGTTGGATCTTCTGACATCAGCCTTTGGATAGCGCCTGATAGCTTTTCCTCATCCCCTTTACCCTTTGGAAATATGGCTCTTTTTAAGTAAGGGATTGGGAAGATAATAGGTGGATACTGTATAAATGCATCCTTTTCATATAGGGTGTCATTAATAAGGGTATCTTTAAGTTTTGCAACTGCCCCTATATCACCTGCTACTAATTCATCAACTTCTATTTGCTCTTTACCTCTAAATACATATATTCTACCTAGCTTTTCAGGTTCTTTTGTACGCGCATTATAGAGTACATCATCTGTTTTTACTGTTCCTGAGCGGACTTTAAAAAATGTAAATCGACCGATAAATGGGTCTACGATTGTTTTAAATACAAATAATGAAGTCTTATCTCCCTTGTCACACTTTCTAAGGACTTCTTTTTCCCCAGATTCATCTCTACCAAAATTCTCTTGATGGAGAATGTCTGGAGATGGGCAATATCTAATCAGTGAGTTGAGTAATATGGTTATTCCTGCACTCATGGTTCCCGTTCCGCAAAATACTGGTACAATGGTTCCATCTATAACACTCTCACGAATAGCATCTGTTATTTCATCTGTTGTTATTTCTTCATCTGCAAAATACTTTTCCATAAGGACTTCATTGGTTTCAGCTACTGCTTCCAAAATCATTGTGCGAGCTGGAATAATTAAATCATCCATTCCTTCTGGCAGTTCACAGTCTTCTGTTTGCTTACCGACATACCTTCGTCCTACCATACGTACAATATCAATGTATCCTACAAATTTACCATCCTCATACCAAGGCACTTGCATAGGTGCAATGCTATTGCCATATCTTTGTTTTAATTCTTTTAAGATTCTAGGCATATTTGCATTGTCTAAATCCATTCCTGTAATATAAATCATTCTTGGAAGTCCTGCATCTGCTGCAAATTTCCATGCTTTTTGTGCGCCTATTTCAAGACCTGAAGCAGCATTAATCACTATAACGGCTGTATCTGCTATTCTAAGCCCTTGTTCTACTTCTCCTGTAAAATCATCATATCCTGGTGCATCTAAAATATTAATTTTGTGATCTTTCCATTCAACTGGGATGACAGATGTCTTGATTGAAAATTTTCTCCGGATCTCCTCCGGATCGTAATCACTTACTGTGTTACCATTATCAATGATCCCTCGTCTCTTAATTGTGCCTGTCGTACGAAGTACCGCCTCTGCTAGGGTTGTTTTCCCTGCA
Organism: uncultured Candidatus Epulonipiscium sp.; assembly: GCA_964422235.1. Lineage (GTDB taxonomy): Bacteria > Bacillota > Clostridia > Lachnospirales > Cellulosilyticaceae > JAAYSX01. Next base: position 7,036 of record CAYRAL010000017.1, read on the forward strand.
CCCCCATGTCCCATTAATACTACATTACGAATTTGACCTGTGTTATATTGTTTCATATTTTATAACCCTCCTGCCTTTTTTATGTAGTTTCTTTTTGTGTTTAATGTGATTTCAATAATATTAATAGTATGATGCCACTTCTTAACCTTACTATATGTTTTCTACATTATTCACAAAAACCCTTTTTTATTTTCAACTTCTTTGTATTGTTTTTCTGAAATTATTTTATTATTCTAAATTGTGAATTCCAATTTGTTAGAAACTGCATATATCCTTTGCTTTTGTTGACATAGCTATTTTCTCATTGTAAAATTAAAATATTAACTATACACATATATGATGAGGTGATCTTATGAATATTATTTATAGAAAAGAAATCAATAATATGAGTCCTTACATTCCTGGCAAACCCATTGAAGATGTTCAAAAAGAGCTTGGGCTTAAA
>CAYRAL010000017.1:7536-12013 GCA_964422235.1 uncultured Candidatus Epulonipiscium sp.
CTAATGAAAATCCTCTTGGATGCTCTCCCATGGCACAAAAAGCTATTATAGACCATTTAAATATACTATCGCTTTATCCTGACGGAAATACAGGTAATCTTAGGGGTGCTCTTGCCAATCACTTAAATATCAGGGAAGATCAATTAATTTTTGGTGCTGGATCTGATGAGATTATTGGAATTTTAGCTGAAGTTTTTTTATGCCTTAACGAAGAACTACTCACATCCGACCAAAGTTTCCCCCGTTATGACTCTGCTGCACATCTTATGGGGGGGAAAATTGTAAAAGTACCTCTTACAAATTACACCTATGATTTAGCTAAAATGAAGGAGTTTGTCAATGAGAAAACAAAAATGGTTATTTTAGCAAATCCAAATAACCCGACAGGTTCTTATTTTACAGATTCTAGCTTAGTAGACTTTTTAGATTTTCTTCCTGATCATGTTATGGTTGTACTTGATGAGGCCTACTATGAATATGTAGATGCTGATGATTACCCTAAATCTCTTGAGCTTTTAGAAAAATACCATAATCTTATTATACTTAGAACCTTTTCTAAGGCATATGGCCTTGCTGGTCTGCGTGTTGGCTACGGAATTGCATGCCCCAAAATCATTGAACTGTTAAACAGAGTACGTAATCCTTTTAATGTAAACTCTTTGGCGCAAGTGGCGGCTATTGCTAGTTTAAAAGACCAAGACTTTGTCAATCAAGCCGTTACACTTAATAAACAAGTTAAAGAGTACTTTTATGGTGAACTTGAAAAAATGGAAATACCATTTGTAGCAACTCAGGCTAACTTTGTCATGTTCGATGCTAAAAGACCTTCAAATATTCTTTTTGAAAAACTCTTAGAACAAGGATATATTATCCGTCCTGCTTTTGGTGTGCCAAACTGGGTCAGGGTAACTCTAGGTACAATGGATCAAATGGAAGGATTTATAAAAACACTCAAACAAATCTACTAAGGAGAAACAATCATGAATATTGGTATTATAGGGCTAGGTTTACTTGGGGGTTCCCTGGCAAAAGCTTTTAAAAAAGCAAATGCTCAAAATAGCTATATCATCGCAGCTGATACAAACCTGGATACTCTTGAGAAAGCAAAAAAAGAAGGGGTTATTGACCACTGTGCGTGTGGAATTGATGCCTCCTTTTCTTCATGCGCTGTCATTTTCGTATGTACACCTGTGGCATATATTCCTACAGTAGTTCGTAAGCTAATGGCTTATATTTCGAAGGATTGTATTATTACAGATGTGGGCAGCACTAAATATGAGCTTATACAAGAAGTTCAAAAAATACTAGATGAGAAAAAATCATCTGCTTATTTTATAGGTGGACACCCTATGAGCGGTTCTGAAGCGTCAGGATATGACTTTTCTAAAGCACATTTGTTTCAAAATGCTTATTATATTATTACACCTGCTGGGGATACGCCTGAATTTATTGTTTTCATCTTAAAAAAACTAGTCGAGCGAATTGGTGCTATTCCTATGGTTATATCGCCATCTTACCATGATTTTGCAACGGCTTCTATTAGTCATGTGCCTCATGTTATTGCCGCTGGCCTTGTTCATTTAATCAAGGATTCTGATGGCGAAAAAAATCTCCTACATACTTTAGCTGCTGGCGGATTTAAGGATATTACTAGAATCGCATCTTCAAATCCTGAGTTATGGCGTGATATTTGTACGTCAAATAAAAGTCAAATTTTAAAAATGCTAAATCGCTATATAATAATTTTAGAAGATGCTAAAAGTGCCATTGAAAATAACCAAGCGGATTGGATTTTTGATTATTTTAAAGATGCTAAAAGTTACCGTGATACCTTCACTTCTCACTCACTTGGATTATTGCCAAAAACATATATTTTATTTGTTGATATTCAAGATAATCCTGGAATGATTGCTAAAATTGCTACGTTACTAAGTGATCATGATATTAATATTAAAAATATTGGGATTGTTAACCACAGGGAATTTCAGGGTGGTGTGCTTCAAATTGTTTTTGAGAAGAAATCGCATATGATTGATAGTATGCAGCTTTTATCTCAACATAAGTATAGGACATTTTATTAAGACTTTCATTAAGGGATAGGAGGATTTTAATGGTTATTACTAAAACAACCAATATAAAAGCAAAGATTACAATCCCTGGAGATAAATCAATCTCCCACCGAGCTGTTATGCTTGGTTCTTTAGCTAAGGGAATTACCAGGGTAAAGAACTTTTTAATAGGAGATGACTGTTTAGCCACTATTGAATGCTTTCGGCAGATGGGAATAAATATTGAACAGGATAAAGATATAAGGATCTACGGCAAGGGTTTACATGGTCTTAAAATGCCATCTACACCGCTAAATGTTGGAAATAGCGGAACAACCATAAGGCTTTTATCTGGCATTCTTGCAGGCCAGGATTTTAGCACTACCATCAGCGGTGATGATTCTATAGAGCAACGGCCAATGAATCGTATAATGATTCCTCTAAGGCAAATGAAGGCAGACATTACTGCTTCTAGAGCGGATTGTTATGCTCCACTTCATATAAAACCAGCTCAACTAGAAAATACAGTGTACCACTCACCTGTTGCTAGTGCTCAGGTAAAATCTGCAGTGCTTTTAGCTGGCTTATATGCCAAGGGCGAAACCAGTGTTGTTGAACCTGTTTTATCTAGGAATCACACAGAGCTTATGCTTACAGGATTTGGAGCTCAGGTTAAATCTAATGGCACTCAAGCAACTGTTAAGGGACTTCCTAATTTACAAGGTCTGGATATTAATATTCCCGGGGATATTTCTTCTGCAGCCTTCTTCCTTGTGGCAGGGCTAATGGTTCCAAATTCTGAAATTCTTATGGAAAATATTGGTGTGAATCCCACTAGAGCTGGCATTATTACTGTGCTCCAAGAAATGGGCGGAGATATTACATGCCATAATCAGCGCATAGAGTGCGGAGAACCTGTTTGTGATATATTAGTGCGCTCCTCTGATTTAAACGCTACATCTATTTCAGGTGATATTATTCCTACTTTAATTGATGAACTTCCAGTTATTGCAGTAGCTGCCTGTTTTGCTAAGGGTACCACAAGGATATCTGATGCAAAGGAACTTAAAGTAAAGGAATGTGACCGCATAGCAGTTATGGCTTCTGAACTAGGTAAAATGGGTGCTGATATTGTAGCAACAGATGATGGTTTAATCATAACAGGCACCGAGACTCTAAAAGGAGCAGATGTAGAAAGCTATGGGGATCACAGAGTTGCTATGTCACTGGCAATTGCAGGTTTAGTCTCCGAAGGGGAAACAATCATCCACAACAGTGATTGCGTCAACATATCTTTTCCACAGTTTTTTAACATTATACACGATTTATGTTAGTACTTCTTTGAAATAAAAGACATTAAAAAAAGCGACAAGAATATTGTCGCTTTTTATCTCATATTTGCCCAACTAAGGGTTTTTAAATATTTATGTTCATAAATGTTGAAAAAATATGATTTATGTCTTTTTATATTATCATATGTTAGTAGTATTGTCAAAGTGAAAGTATTTTATTCATTTCTTCTGAAATATATTTTTTATCTGTTATAACGTCATAAAATCCTTTATTAAAATAAAGTCTTTGAGCATCAACAGTTCGCATATCACTTATTTGCATACGTGTTGCAAGACCGTTTTTAAAATCTTTTACTTGAATATCAATTTGAAAATCTGGATCTGCTTCTAAAGAATTTTTCTTTACTGACGTGGTTGGTATTATTATAAACTTACTTTTAAAATATTTTAAAACATAGCACCAATGTCCACCATATAACTCTTTAGGAAATCCTCTAGTCAGATTAAAATATGCTATTTGATGGGTTTGCGGTAACTTTTTTGGTTTATAAAAAGTAGTAGATGGATCCCCTGTTTGCTTTGGTGTTAGATTATTATAAAAATATGTAAGCTGACCTACTAAATATTCTAAATCTGTAACAAACCCTTCAACATCTCTATAGTTATCTAAGCTCCCCAGCATATTCGCTACCCCATTCATCCGGTTTTTAATATTCATGTCATCCTCCCCTCTCCAAAATTCCCCTTAGTTAGGATTATAACATTAATGAATTGAGATTAAAAGGATAAAATGAATTTTTTATCCTTTTTGTGTAAGATTTAGTGTTTAAAGTGCCTCATACCTGTAAATACCATGGTTATGCCATGTTCGTTACAAGCATCTATTGATTCCTGATCTCTAATAGACCCCCCTGGTTGTATAATTGCTTTAATTCCAGCTTCTCCTGCTGCAATGACAACATCTGAAAATGGAAAAAACGCATCCGATGCTAGTACACTTCCCATTACACCTTCTTTTCCTAAAAATTCTATACCATGGTCAATAGATTGAGTAGTAGCCCAAATCCTATTTGTTTGACCGCCACCTAATCCGACAGATTGACCATCTTTTGCAAGGGCAATTCCGTTAGACTTAAC
>CAYRAL010000018.1:0-11734 GCA_964422235.1 uncultured Candidatus Epulonipiscium sp.
TCAGGTATTGAAAGTGTTAATATACATGATGCGATTAAAATAGGATTACCAGAAAGAGAACAATATATTGCAAATTATATTGAGACATTAGAAAACCTGGGTAAAGCAGGAATAAAAATGGTTTGCTATAACTTTATGCCTGTATTTGACTGGACACGTTCAGAACTAGCTAAAGTAAGAGAGGATGGATCAACAGTGTTATCGTATGATCAAGAATTAATCGATCAAATAGATCCAGAAGCTATGTTTAATCAAATAGATGAGAACAGTAATGGATTTATAATGCCAGGCTGGGAACCAGAAAGACTATCTCAAGTAAAAGAACTATTTGAAAAATATAAAGACGTAGATTCAGAACAGTTATTTCAGAACCTTGTCTATTTCTTAAATAAGATTCGCCCAGTATGTGAGAAGTATGATATCATGATGGCAATTCATCCAGATGATCCAGGTTGGCCAGTATTTGACCTTCCAAGAATCGTTAAAAATAAAGAGGATGTTAAAAGACTTTTAGATACAGTTGATGGTAAATTTAATGGCCTTACACTGTGTACAGGATCATATGGATCTAACCCAAACAATGATATATGTGAGATTATTCGTTTAGCAAAAGGAAGAGTTCACTTTGCACACGTACGTAATGTGATTCACCATGGACCAGGTAAGTTTGATGAAGCAGCTCACTTATCATCAGATGGTTCCATGGATATGTATGAAATTATGAAAGCATTTCACGAAATCGGTTTTGAAGGTGCAATGCGCCCAGATCATGGACGTGCAATTTGGGGAGAAGTAGCAATGCCAGGCTATGGTTTGTATGATCGTGCATTAGGTGCAACATATTTAAATGGTTTATGGGAAGCAATTAGTAAATCAGACTGTAAATAGGGCGATTATATAGAGGAAAGAGGGTTGCTATGAGACTAAGAGAAAAAGAACTGAAAAATAGGAAAATATGGGAAGATGCAGGGTTTGAATTACCTATTTTTGACCGTAATCAAATGATAGAAAACACAAAAGCAAATCCAGAATGGATTCATTTTGGAGCAGGAAATCTTTTTAGAGCATTTCCTGCAGCAGTTGCTCAAGATTTACTAAATAGAGGGATTTTAGAAACAGGTATTATCGTAGCAGAAGGCTATGATTATGAAATTATAGAAAAAAGTTATAGAAACTTTGACAACCTTAATGTTTTGGTAACCTTAAAATCAGATGGTAATTTAGATAAAAAGGTTATAGGAAGCATTGCCGAAACCTTATGCGTCGATACCCAAAATGCTTCAGATTGGAATCGTTTAAAAGAAGTATTTAGAAGTCCAAGTTTAAAAATGGCTTCTTTTACAATTACAGAAAAAGGTTATAGCTTAGTAGATGCCAAACAGGAGTTATTAGAAGATGTGGCTCGTGACGTGACAAAAGCACCTTCTACTGCGGTTAGCTATATCGGTAAGTTAACAGCATTATGCTATGAAAGATTTAAAAATGGGAAAATACCACTAACCTTAGTCAGTATGGATAACTGTTCACATAACGGAAGTAAGCTAGAAGAGGCTGTATCTACATTTGCAAGATTATGGGTAGAAAACAAGATGGTAGAAGCAGAATTCTTAACTTATGTAGGAGAAGATATTTCATATCCTTGGACCATGATTGATAAAATAACACCAAGACCTGCTGATACAGTTGTAAAGATGTTAGAATCTGTTGGATTTGAAGATACCCAGGCAATCATAACATCTAAAAACACATATGTAGCTGCTTTTGTTAATGCAGAGGAGCCCCAGTATCTCGTTATAGAAGATAATTTTAAAAATGGCCGACTTCCCTTAGATCAAGGTGGAATTATTTATACGGATAAAGAAACTGTTGATAAAGTAGAAAAAATGAAGGTATGTACCTGTCTCAACCCTCTCCATACAGCATTGGCAATCTACGGTTGTTTGCTATCATACGAAAAAATATCAGATGAGATGAATGATCAAGAGCTTGTGAGTTTAATAGAGAAGGTAGGATATGTAGAAGGATTGCCAGTAGTAGAAAATCCTGGTATTATAGTACCTAGAGATTTTATTGATGAAGTTATACAAGTTCGATTGCCAAATCCTTTTATGCCAGACACACCTCAGAGAATCGCTTGTGATACATCACAAAAGTTAGGGATTAGATTTGGGGAGACAATAAAAGCATATGCTGCAAACCCAGACTTAAAGGTTAATGACCTGACATTTATACCGCTTGTGTTAGCAGGATGGTGCCGTTATTTAATGGCTATTGATGATGAAGGAAATACTTTTGAATTAAGTCCTGACCCATTACTTCCCTCTTTAGAGCCTATAATGAAGCAGATTAAATTGGGGCAAAAAGATGGAATCCATCAGACTATAAAAGAAATATTATCTAATGCATCAATATTCGGCGTTAATTTATATGAAGTTGGTTTAGGTGAAAAGGTAGAACAACTATTTATAGAATTAATTCAAGGAAAAGGTGCAGTAAGGAATACACTCGTAAAGTATCTATCAGAAAAATAAGGGTATGGTGAAATGTCATGCAGCTTTTGGAGCGTAAAGCAAAAGAAACGGCAAGAGAATATGCCTTTCGAATTATAAAACATAATGTTGTATCACTAGAGCTTGAACCAGGGAGCATGATTAGTGAAAATGAGTTGGCTGAATTTATAGGAGTAAGTCGCACCCCTGTAAGAGAAGCGCTAATTGAGTTATCTAAATTAAGGATTGTTGAAGTATACCCACAAAAAGGTAGTTCGATTTCATTAATTGATAGTGAGTTAGTGGAAGAAGTAAGGTATACTCGCTTAATACTTGAGCATGCCATGGTAGATCTTGCATGTGATATTGCAACACCAGAGGATATTCTGCTATTAGAAGAAAATGTGCGTTTACATGAATTCTACTTACAGCATGAAGTTATAGATAAGCAGTTACAATTAGATAATAGGTTTCACGAATTATTATTTACTATCTGTAATAGGCACTTTACCCATGAGCTTTTAGAGGGAATGATGACACATTTTGATCGTGTCCGTAGTTTAAGTTTATCAACCATTAAACATAATAATGTCATCTCAGATCATAGGCAAGTTGTTAATGCTATTTCAAACAAAGATAAAAAATTAGCAAAAGATATTATTACCAATCATCTGTCTAGGTATAAAACTGATGAAGAGAGATTAAGAGGGAAATATCCACACTATTTCAAAGAAACTTGAGGCCAGGCCTCAAGTTTCTTTGCGTTAGCCATATAAGAAATAAAAAGGATTGATTTATTTGTTTAAAACGATTATAATAGAAGTATCATAAGGTGAAACAAGAGTCCACCATGTGGGATGAATGAAATAGAGGAGGATTTAAATGGGGCAAAATGTACAATCAGTAGACCGGGCCTTAGGGATTTTAGAGACATTGTCAATAAATCCAAAAGGACTAGGCGTGGGTGAAATAAGCGAAAGAACAGGGCTGCATAAAAGTACGGTTCACCGCTTACTAGCAACTTTAATTGACAAGGGATATGTAAAGCAAAATACACATTGCAATTATCAACTTACCTTAAAGCTGTTTGAACTAGGCAGTAAGTTAGTAGAAGAATTAGATATGTTGGAAGTTGCAAGACCTTATTTAAGCCAGCTTATGGAATGCGTTAATGAAGTTGTTCATCTTGTTGTTTTAGAGGGTAATGCAATCGTATATGTAGATAAAGTAGAGCCAGATAAAACCATACGTATGCATTCAAGAATAGGAATTCGTAGGCCTTTATATTGCACAGCTGTAGGGAAAGCAATCTTATCTACAATGGAAGATGAAGAGGTAGAAAGAATTTGGGAAAACAGTGATATAAAGGAGCTTACAGAGTATACTATTACAGATTTGGATAAAATGAAAGAGGAATTAGAGAACATTCGAAATAAAGGATATTCTACAGATGAGCAAGAAAATGAACTAGGTGTGCGTTGTATTGCCATACCACTATTAGATTATACAAAAAAGGCTTGGGGTGCTATTAGTATCTCAGGACCTGTAGAGCGTATGACAGATGAAACATTTGAAAAAATTCAATCAAGCTTAATACCTATTGGTAATCAAATAAAAAACGAGCTTGGGTATCATGAGGATTAGTATTACGATCTAAACATATTATACGGGGAGATGAGAGCATGGCAGAGGTTATGTTAATAGGAGAACCAATCGTTATACTAACAGCACATGAGCTCGGCAGTATACAGAATGTGAATAACTTTACAAGATCCATAGCAGGAGCAGAGATCAATGTTGCCATAGGACTTACGAGACTTAAACACAGAGTAAGTTATGTGACTAAACTTGGTGGGGATCCCTTTGGCCCTTATATTGAGAATTTTCTTAATGATAAAGGAATCGATACCTCATATGTAAGTTACAATAATAAGGTTTCAACGGCTTTCCAACTGAAGGGTAGAACGGAAGATGGTGATCCGGAAGTCGTGTATTTTAGAAAGGGATCTGCAGCCTCTCACCTTTCAAAAGAGGATGTTGAACCTATTTCCTTAGAGGGGGTAAAACTTCTTCATATTACAGGTATACCACCAGCCTTATCAAAAGGTTCAAGGGAAGCAATTTATGAAATGATTAAAAAGGCTAAAAATGAGGGGATCTTTATTAGCTTTGATCCGAATATTAGGCCGACTATCTGGGATACTAAAGAGGAGATGATCAGTGTATTGAATGACATAGCCGCTCAGTGTGATATGATTTTGCCGGGAATTAGTGAGGGCGAGATATTGACAGCTAGTGATGACCCAAATGAAATAGCCGATTTTTATCTTAATATGGGTGCTAAAACCGTTGTTATTAAAGTAGGAGCTGAAGGTGCATTTGTTAAGACGAAAGATGAATCTTATACAGTTCCAGGTTTTAAAGTTAATAAGGTAGTCGATACAGTAGGTGCAGGTGATGGTTTTGCTGTAGGGGTACTTAGTGGTATTCTTGAAGAACTAAGCCTAAGAGATGCAGTTACTAGAGGTAATGCTATAGGATCCCTTCAAGTAATGGTTCAAGGTGACAATGAAGGCTTGCCTACGGATGAAGAATTACAAAATTACTTAGATAAGTATAATTTAGATTGATTTATTAGGCTAAAAGAGTTAAAATATAAGTATATGAAACGCAGTTCCACAATATGAAACATAAGAGGGAGTTAAGTCATGAACCAAAAAACAAAAACTTTACAAAGAATCCATGAAACGGGTGTTGTAGCAGTTGTTCGCGCAGAAAATGAAGAGCAAGCCGAAAAGATTTCTAGAGCATGTATGGATGGTGGTATTAGCGCAATCGAAGTGACTTTTACAGTACCAGGTGCCGACCGGGTTATAACATCTTTAAAGAATAAATTTACAGAAGATGAATTAGTGCTAGGGGCAGGCACAGTTTTAGATAGTGAAACAGCACGTATTGCTATTTTAGCTGGTGCTCAGTACATTGTAAGTCCATGTTTTGATTTAGAAACAGCTAGATTATGTAATCGCTATCAGATACCATATATGCCTGGATGTATGACGATCTCAGAAATAGTTGAAGCAATGGAAGCAGGAGCAGATGTTATAAAGGTATTCCCAGGGAATGCTTTTGGTCCAGATTTCATTAAAGCAATTAAAGGACCACTTCCACAAGCAACACTTATGCCAACCGGTGGCGTTAGTTTAGACAATGTTGATCAGTGGATTAAAAATGGGTGCATTGCAGTAGGTGTAGGTGGGGACCTTACAGCTGGGGCAAAGACGGGTAACTACCAGCTCATTACTGAAACAGCAAAATCATTTGTAGCAAAGGTTAAAGAAGCAAGAGGTCTATAAAATATAAAAAGACTAAAAATGGGGGGGCAGTTCAATAAGAGCTGTTCCTATTTTTATCTAAATTAGGAGGAAGTGTAAACATGAAATATATTAATAAAACCCCGGACTTTACTTTGAGTCCTTATACAGGAATGACAAAAAATCATTGGATGGAAGTAGCGGAACTGATATTAGAAGGTTTATTTAGCAATATTAAGGGATGGGATGATCCTATTATTGTAGAAAGAGCAGATAAAAGTGTCGGATACCCTAGTGAAAAGGAATTTGGCTGGAACACAAAAGCAGAAGAGTTTGAGGGTCTAGCTAGAAGTTTTATGCTAGCAGCACCAGTCATAAAGAATAATCCAACAATAAAAATTGGTGAATATGACTTAGCCAAGTATTATGCTAACCAAATTGTAAAGGCATTAGATCCAGCGTCCCCCAATTATGTTGGAGGAGTAGAAATTTTAAAAAAACAATCTGGAGCAGAAATTCCTTTCCAACAAACTTGCGAATGTGCTGCCCTTGTCATTTCTTTAATGACAAGTAAAGCCTATATATGGGATCAGTATACAAAAGAGCAACAAGATATTATCGCTAATTACTTAACAGAAATGGGACACTATAGAACCCATCATCACAACTGGCGCTTGTTTAATATGCTGATTTTAGCATTTTTAAATGCTAATGGGTATGCCATTGATAAGGAAATAATGAATGATCATACAACTAATATTCTCAACTATTATGTAGGAGATGGTTGGTATAGAGATGGGCAGTCATTTGATTACTATTCTCCTTGGGCTTTTCAAGTGTATGGTCCGATATGGAATAATTGGTACGGATATGAGCACGAACCTCAAATAGCAAAAACCATAGAAGATTCATCTAATAAGCTTATGGAAACATATCCTAACTTTTTTGATGCAGACGGGCACATGCTGATGTGGGGGAGAAGTAATATTTACCGCAATGGTGCTTCATCACCCTTAGCAGCTAACTTCTTCCTAAAAAATCATAGCATAGACCCAGGATTGGCTAGACGAATATTATCAGGCAACCTTCTTCAGTTTGTGACCAAAGAAGAAATATTTGCTCACAATGTACCTTGCCTTGGATTTTATGGCCCATTCAACCCGATTGTTCAAGATTATAGTTGTGCCATGAGCCCTTTTTGGTTTGCTAAGTCATTTATGTGTCTATCCCTAGAAGATGATCACCCATTTTGGACAGCTACAGAAAATAACGGATCATGGGAGGATTATAAGGATCATAACAAAGAAATTAACCTAGAAGGACCAGGAATAAATGTAGTTAATCATATGAAAACAAGAACCACTGAAATCAGAACTTCAAAGGTTATGCTGGATATTAATCATCCAGATAAAGATCAATATTCAAGGCTTGCCTTTAATACTAAATTCCCATGGGAAGCAATGAATGATCAAGGTCTTATTTCTATGCAATATAGCTTAAAATATGGAAAAAACAAAAAGGACTACTCGATTCCAAATTCAGTCATGTATGCTGGAACAAAAGATGGGGTATTATATAGAAGAGCCTATTTTGACTTTGAAGGAATACTTTGGAAAGCACCATATATAGATTTAGCAGATATAGCCCTAGATAATGGGATTCTTAGAATTGATAGGGTCAATATAGCAGAAAAACCTTACGACCTGAATTTAGGTCATTATGGGTTACCGCATATAGATAATATGATCCATATAGATAAGAGAGTAGTTGGCGATACCCAAGCGATTATAGGGTCTACAAAAGAATTGCAAGTGGCAATGGTGGCGTATAATGGGTGGGATCATATGAATGTTGTAACCAACACCAAAACAAATCCAGTAACCAATGAAAGTACCTTAATCTATGCAAACAGTAAACGAGACAAGTTATATGGGTATGGTGACTATATATTGATAACAGCAATGCTTCACAAAACTGATGACTCTCAATGGACAGATGAAGAACTATATCCTGTTGAAGATATAAAATTTGAAAACGAAGAATCAGGTGGTAACTATGGAAAAATAACCATCATACTAAAAGATGGCCGAGTTTTTGAAGTAGATTTTAGGGAGCAAGAAGGCAGATTGTCAATATAGAGAAAGAGGTGATAGCGATTAAAAAGTCAATTATAGAAAATTACTTGCCAATAACGAAAGAAGAAATAGATCAGGCAATAAAAAATGCAGTAGAGCAAGTAGGAACCAATCTTCCAAGACTAAAGAATAAATTTAAAGCTTCTACAAGCGAAAACAATTTTTATCCAGTATCAGATAATGTAGAATGGACAACAGGATTTTGGACAGGAGAGGTTTGGCTTGCCTATGAACATTCTAAGGAAGAAAAATATAAAGAAGCAGGTCTTTTACAAGCAAATAGTTTTGCACAAAGACTTAAAGAAGAAATAGATATCAATCACCATGATTTAGGATTTTTATACTCACTCTCATGTGTTGCAGCCTATAAGCTAACTGGAAATGAACAAGCTAAAGAAACAGCAATATTAGCGGCGAATAAACTTGCGGAAAGATACCGAGACAAAGGGCATTTTATTCAGGCATGGGGGGATCCCAAGCAAGAAAACCACAGATTAATTATAGACTGCTTGCTTAATCTACCGCTTTTATATTGGGCTACTGAAGTAACGGGAGAAAGCAGGTATGCAGATATTGCTAAGGCCCATATAAATACGTCATTAAATAATATAATGAGAGAAGACAAATCAACTTACCACACATATTTCTTTGATATAAACACAGGTGAACCCTTGAAGGGTGTTACTCATCAAGGATATAGAGATGATTCTGCTTGGGCTAGAGGACAAGCTTGGGGTATATATGGCGTAGCACTAAGCTATAGATACACAAAAGAAGAAAAATATGTTCAAACCTTTAAAGATATTACAGACTTTTTTATAGAAAAACTGCCTAAAGACTTAGTTCCTTATTGGGACTTTGACTTTGGGGATGACTCAGATCAGCCTAAAGACTCATCAGCTGCAGCTATAGCCGCTTGTGGCATGTTAGAAATGGCTAAGCATTTAGAGAAAGACGATGCCAACTACTATACAGATGTGGCTTATAGGATTGTAAAGTCCTTAGTAGATCATTATTCAGTAAAAGACCCTAAAATATCTAATGGACAACTATTACACAGTGTTTATGCAAAGAAGTCTCCATACAATACTTGTAATGATAGAGGTGTAGATGAATGTAGTACATGGGGTGATTATTTCTACTTCGAGGCAATAACGAGACTCGTAAAAGATTGGCAATTATACTGGTAAGTACGATGAGGTTGTTTCGTCATGTGAAACACGACTTCGAATAATGAAATAAACCTTGACGAAGCAAGTGGAGATTGGTATAATGGAGTCAATTAGGAAACTATAAATTCAAAATTTGAAAGGTAGGCTTTTATTTATGGATATTAGATACGGAGCAAATCAGAGGGATGCTAAACACTACACAACTGATGAACTTAGAGAAGAGTTTTTGATTGAAAACTTATTTGTAGCAGATGAGAAAAACATGACATATAGTCATATTGATAGAATTATTGCAGGTGGCGTTATGCCAGTTTCAAAAAGCATTGAACTTGCTGAAGGTATAGACACAATGAAACAACTAGGGACAGACTCATTCTTAGAAAGAAGAGAACTAGGAATCATTAATATAGGAAATACAGGTAAAGTAGTTGTTGATGGAGAAGAATTTGTCCTTGAAAACAAAGATGCTATGTATGTTGGAAAAGAAACTAAAACGGTAGAATTTTCTAGTGTAGACAAAGACAATCCAGCTAAATTCTATATTAATAGTGCGCCAGCTCATATGGTATACCCAACAAAGCACATTGAAAGAAAAAATGCTAAAAAGGTACCAATGGGAGAACAAAAACTAGGAAATAAGAGAACAATTTATCAACTATTACATCCAGAGGTAGTAGATAGTTGTCAATTAATGATGGGTGTTACAGTTATGGATGAAGGTAACGTTTGGAACACAATGCCATCCCATACTCATGAGCGAAGAATGGAAGTTTACCTATACTTTGATATGGCTGAAGATGCAGCAGTATTCCATTACATGGGGGAGCCTACAGAGACACGTCATATCGCTATGCATAATGAACAAGCTGTTATTTCCCCGAGCTGGTCAATTCATTCAGGATGTGGTACACAAGCGTATACATTCATTTGGGGAATGGTAGGAGAAAACAAAACATTTGATGATATGGACCATATTGCAATTAAAGATATCCGATAAGGAGGCTACTAATGAATAATATTCTTGATAAATTTTCACTAGAAGGTAAAGTAGCAATTGTAACAGGTGCTTCAACAGGACTTGGACAAGGCATTAGCCTTGGGCTTGCTAGTGCAGGAGCCAACATTGTAGGTGTTGACTATGTAGCAATGGACGATACAGCAGAAAAAATTGAGAAGCTAGGTAAAGGCTTTTTACAGGTAGTAGCAGATTTAACATCTCTAGATCCAATTGATGGAATCATTAAAAGCGCTATTGATAAGTTTGGTAAGGTTGATATCTTAGTAAACAACGCTGGTATCATTAGACGTGAAGATGCAATTGATTTCACTGAAAAAGACTGGGATGATGTAATGAATCTTAACATTAAAACAGTATTTTTCTTTTCACAAGCTGTTGCAAAACAGTTCCTAAAACAAGAATCTCCAGGAAAGATTATTAACATTGCATCAATGTTATCCTTCCAAGGTGGTATTAGAGTTCCATCATACACTGCAAGTAAAAGTGGTGTAATGGGTGTAACAAGACTTATGGCTAATGAGTGGGCTAAACATAACATTAACGCAAACGCTATAGCGCCAGGTTATATGGCTACTAACAATACAGAAGCACTCAGAGCTGATGAAGATAGAAGTGCAAGTATTCTAGAGAGAATCCCAGCAGATAGATGGGGGACGCCGGAAGACGTAGCTGGAGCGGCAGTATTTTTAGCTTCAGATGCATCTAATTATATACATGGATATACTGTAGCTGTTGATGGCGGATGGCTAGCCAGATAATTAAGAAACAAGACCAACAGCCTTGCTGTTGGTCTTAATTTTTACCTAAAAAACATGATAAAAATTAAAGGAGTCAATTATGAATAAAAAAATTGTAACATTAGGGGAGATTATGTTAAGACTGACAACTCCCAAATTTACTAGATTTGAGCAAACAGATAGATTCGACATTGTATATGGAGGCGGAGAAGCTAATGTTGCCGTATCATGTGCAAACTACGGATTAGATGCTAGCTTTATTACAAAGTTACCAGAAAACCCTATTGGTCAAGCGGCTATTAACAGCTTGAGAGCTTTGGGTGTAGATACTAAACATATTGCAAGAGGCGGAGATAGGGTTGGTATTTATTACCTTGAAACAGGTGCTTCAATGCGTCCATCAAAAGTAATCTATGACCGTGCAAACTCAGCTATAGCAGAAGCTACAGTTGCAGATTTTGACTTTGATGAAATATTTAAAGATGCAGATTGGTTCCATTTTAGTGGCATTACACCAGCACTTGGTAAGGATGCAGCAATCTTAACAGAAGAAGCTTTAAAAGCAGCTAAAAGACATAATGTAATGGTATCTGTTGACTTAAACTACCGTAAAATGTTATGGACAGAAGCTGAAGCTCAAAAAGTTATGACTAATTTGATGCAATATGTTGATGTATGTATTGGTAACGAAGAAGATGCTGAAAAGACATTAGGCTTTAAACCAGGTAAAACAGATGTAACAGCAGGAGAACTTGAGATTGAAGGATATAAAGACATTTGTAAACAAATGAAAGACAAGTTTGGATTCAAATATGTTGCCAGTTCACTTCGTGAGAGTTACTCAGCATCTGATAATGGATGGTCAGCAC
>CAYRAL010000019.1:0-2920 GCA_964422235.1 uncultured Candidatus Epulonipiscium sp.
AAAGATATAAAATCCATATGGATAAAATCAAATCTGGCTCTTTAGAAGAAAGCGCAGAGGTTGTTTGGGATTTAGTTTGCCTTAATAAAGAGAAGACCCTAAATGCAACAGAAAAGCAGATGCTAACTAATGCTCGCAAGTTTTTAACTGGTGAAATCTCACTAATTAGAAAGATTAGCGAAGATGAGGCTAATGAGTTATTAGACACTTGTATCAGCTAGTAAAATAAAATGGCCTGTATATGATTTTCAATACACACAACACAAGGTTGTAAAAGTATTGAAAATCATATACAGGCCAAAGTATTATGCTTCTAACATTATTCTTTCAAGTTCCATAGGCTCTATATACTTACCATCCTTGTAAGCCCTCATATTACCACCAGAAATCTCATCAATTAATGCTATATGGTTATCATCACCAACTCTAGCAAATTCTAACTTGATATCGTATAATTCCATACCTTTTTTTGCTAGTTCACCTTTAATTATATTACTAATATTAATGGTTAAGTCTTTTAAGATTCCATACTCTTCCTTACTCAGTATCCCAAGCATATCAAGCGCATCTTCAGTAATAGGTGGATCTTGCCTATCATCATCCTTGAGAGTGACCTCTACAAAAGCATCTAATAGTTGCCCTTCCTCTGCATACATTCCGTAACGTCTCATAAAGCTCCCTACTGCCCTGTAACGACATATAACCTCAAGGCCCTTGCCGAATACCTTAGCAGGCTTTACAGTCATAGTTGCTTCATCTATATCTGCGGATATATAATGTGTCGGAATCCCTTGCTCCTCTATCTTCTCAAAGAAAAACTTCGTAAGTTTAAGACCTGCTTTACCAGCACCTTCCATGGTTAAACCTACAGTATTAGCACCAGGATCAAATACACCATCTTCTCCCGTTACATCATCCTTAAACTTAAGTAGATAATTACCATCCCCTAATGCATATACATCTTTTGTTTTTCCTTTTGTAATAAGTTTCATTTAACCGCTCCCCTTTATAACAATAAGATAGTTTATTTATGTTAATCAAAGCCTACGCTTGTTGGCAGCTCATTCTTGTTGTATCGATTTTTTTATTTGACTCATCTTTTGACCCATCTTTAGAAACTTCAGCACGCCTAATGTCCGCACCTAATGCTTCTAATTTTTGCTTTATTCCCTCATAGCCTCTATCAATATATTGTGCATTATTGATGATAGTCTCCCCGCCTGTAGCGACTAGACCTGCCAGCACCATAGCTGCACCCGCCCTAAGATCTGTAGCCGTTAGACTAGCTGATGTTAGCTTAGATACACCTTCAATAACCGCAACTCTCCCATCAACGGTAACCCTAGCACCCGTTCGTTTTAGCTCTCCGATATACTGAAATCTATTATCCCATACACCTTCAACCATCATACTTGTCCCCTTAGCTACACTAAGCAAAACTGCCATCTGTGGCTGTAAGTCAGTCGGAAAGCCTGGATGTGGCAAAGTTTTAACGTTGGTAGGCCTTAATATCTCAGGAGCTCTAACCCTTATAAAGTCGTCACCCTCTTCAATAATTACACCCATTTCTGCTAACTTTGCACTTATAGACTCCATATGCTCTGGTATTAAGTTACGCACTGTTACATCTCCGCCGGTTATAGCGCCTGCAATCATATATGTTCCCGCTTCTATTTGATCCGGAATAATTGAGTAACTAGCACCATGCAGCTTCTCCACACCTGTAATACGAATAGTATCCGTACCTGCTCCTTTAACATTAGCACCCATCATATTAAGGAAGTTAGCAACGTCAACAACGTGAGGCTCCTTAGCACAGTTCTCAAGAACTGTAGTACCCTCAGCTAATACTGCCGCCAACATAATATTAATTGTCGCACCTACACTAACTACGTCCAAGTAAATCTGCGTCCCAATTAAACGATCTGCCCAAGCACGAATCACCCCATGCTCTACCACTACTGTAGCACCTAATGCCTCAAAACCCTTAATGTGCTGGTCAATTGGGCGCACACCAAAATTGCACCCACCTGGGAGTGCCACTTTAACTTTCTTAAATCGGCCAAGAAGCGCTCCTAATAAATAATAAGATGCCCTGATCTTTCCTGCAGACTCTTCTGTTGCCTCATAGGTTAGAATAGTTGATGCATCTACCATAAGCGTATTCTTTTCTATGAATTCAGTCACGACCCCTAGTGTACTGATTGCTTCCGATACACGGATAACATCATCTATATGGGGTATATTTTCAATTTCACAAATTCCATCTACCAATAGTGCTGCTGGAATAATAGCAACGGCTGCATTCTTAGCGCCATTGACAACAACATCACCTTTAAGCTTATTGCCACCTCTAATTATTAGTTGACTCAACTTTAACACCTCTTGTTATATACTTAAATACTTCTACTGTACCTTATTTGTTTACATATTATCATAGTATATCATTAATTGCGGATAAGTAAAAGGTTTTTAGGACAACCTTTCATTATATTTGGGGTTCTTCCCTAATTTCACTGGTATATGCGTTAATATAGTAGATTCTTCCATCTGCTAATGTAAGCTGATAAAAAGGAAGGGCCTTTTCTGCAATAAGATGTGTTCCTTTAGGATTCTCTAATGCGTAGCCCATCATAATATCTTGAATATGTGTAGGCTCCTCTGTAGCGATTAGCTTTTGTAGATAAAAAAATACTTGGTCTGCAGAATAAATTTCTTGTTTTTCTCCAGTGGCCTCACCTAACTCTACTTTGTGTATTTCGATTTCCCTGACCCCTGAGGCTATAATCTTAATTTTGACGTAACTATCAAATACGGGTATCCCGTCATATTTATCATAATAAATCACATGAAAACCATCGGACTCCTCAACTATTTGTCTATGCATCTTCTTGGGTGAATAGGCCATTATATTCAGCCA
>CAYRAL010000019.1:3020-11252 GCA_964422235.1 uncultured Candidatus Epulonipiscium sp.
TAACACTATTGATTTGAAATGGAAAAACTGTAAGCTTGGGAAGTGGTTTGTATTGTTTAGGTATTGGTGTGTCTATAAAAATGTTGTTTTCTTCTAAAACAATCTTTATATCCTCTACCTGGGTCTCTTTTAGGACATAAGCAGTGGACTCTTTCCTATAGTTTGCCCAGCCTAGGAGTATATTTATACTAAAAAATAAAATTATTAGTCTATTTTTACCTCTGCTCCAGTTCATAAGTAGTTCCTTTCTCTCAAATAGGTCTTTCTACGGACTATACCATTGGTTTTCATGACATACAATCCAACGTACCTTTATATCTTCCCCAGCCCCATTTACCATATAGACCCATTTCATATCATCAATTGCTAGGGTATTTAGTTCTTTCTCACTTGCTGCATACTCTAGTACTTTATTAATGGCATCCGTATATTTCATAATAAAATAATTCGTCTTAGGCTCAGCAGTATATCCCGTTGTTTTAGGCCTTAATTCAGAAGCATTCCACTTAAAACTGGATACTTCACGTCCTTCTACTACTACCTGAACCATATGATCCATTCCTATCCTTTGTCTTTCCTTTTCAGAGAAATAAACAGGGATTCCCCCTATACGTATATCAAAACTAAATATATAGCCCGCACTGGTTTCTTCAATTTTAGATAAGAATAAGGTGTTTTTTATTTCTTTCGTTATACTTTCATTATTCACTAAGAAGTCTTTCACTATATTATAAGCCTCTAATCTAGGAATCTTAGTTTTACTTTCTAAGACCCTAATATTGGAATATTCAAACACACCACTTGGATAATATTTCACAACAGCCTTCATTAACTCTGAAAATATATAAACACCTTCATTGGTTACTTCCTCTTTTTTTAATAAGGGATTTAAAAAGTAATGATTCACATATGGATTAAATTTATTTAATTCATCCTCATTTTCAAGGGGATTGTACCACTCTAATACATCATAAGATATAGGGGTCTCTTTGCTAGATATGGGTAGAAAGAGGTCTTTTCTATGAATACCTCCCATATTAAAAGTTGGTTGGTATTTAACTTTATATGAGAGTGCTTCATCATTTAAAAGATCATTAAATGCCTTCATATTTTCAAATTGCCCCTGAACTTCTACAGTAATTGACTTATTATTTATTGAGGATACTAACTGCCACTTGGCCAATCCCCTATGATCATCTCCTAATGGTATGAAAACATAATCAATCTGATTGATTTCAATTTTATCCTTAGGCGTAGGCCCTGTGCTAATGCCAATCATTTCTCCATATGTAATGGCCATAGGATATTGAAACAATATTCCCTTTTTTTGAAACATTTCATTCCAGTCTAATTCTATTACTCCTTGTATTTTCCCGGCCGGCAAATAAGTACTCATATTCTTCTCTATTTCATCACGAACACTTTGATACTCTCTATTTTCTTCCCCTAAGCGATAAACTAATGTGCCAGGGGCACCTGGAACAATCCATATGGATTCTGGTTCTATTGGCTCTGTAGGATTTTCTTTAGATGACACAAAAAAACTAAGGCCGGGCGTATTGCCAAGCCATAGTTTTCCAGTTTGCCATATAGACAGCGTAATAAGTATTATTAAGGTTATATCTTTAATTGCTCTTTTACCCATCTTTATCACCACTAATCTATTATGAAGGTTTTATTTACTTTTTCATGCCACCTGTAAATTGCTCTATATTATCAATTCGCAAATTTTTAAGTGCTGTTTTTTCTTCTTCTGTTCTTCTCGTTACATATATGACAATACGACCTTCTATATATTCACCCTTATCATTGGTATACTCATATAGAAATCTAATTTTATTCTCTTCTTCCCGTAGCTCAACGAGTTCATTGAAGGTTTGACTAAAACCTACTGGATCTAAGTCATAGGTTCTGTAAGCATTACGTGGGTATAATCTGTCATTTTCTTTTTTATTAAATAACTGCATCTTAATTTTTACATTATATCTTGCTTCTCCAGTTACATTTAAATCCTTATCAAACACAGACATTTTATCTTTTATGGGTTGGGTAATTCGAATGTACTCATCTTTTTCAAACTGAATAGGCGAAGCCTTTGTTACTTCCGCACCAGTTGTATTTGCAAATATAACCGTTGGCACCAATAAAAATAACATCATCACTATAAAAGTAATACTTTTTCGCATTTCGAACCCCCCTCCTAAAAATAATTTCATTCATTAATTAGATTATATCTTATGTTTGTTACATCCACATTACAATCTACTTACTATTGTTTTACAGTTGTTTAGCTTCTATTTTATTTTTGGGAAAGTACATGGTAACAGTGGTTCCATGGTCTAATTTACTTGTGATCCAAATTTCTCCGCCGTGGAGTTCCATGATCTCTTTTGTAATTGAAAGACCTAGCCCTGTCCCTCTCATTTTACCAGAACGAGCCTTATCCACCCGGTAGAATCTCTCAAATATCCTGTTCATATCTTCTTTAGGAATACCTAGGCCTGTATCAGCTACTTTAATCTCAATATACTCACCATGATTATTAGTTGATACTGTAATCTTACCTTTTTCAGTATTATATTTAATAGCATTTGATATAATATTATGCAGTACCTGCTTGACCCTAGCGCTATCTGCTTCCATTAAAATCCTATCCTGATGACAATCTATAATGATTTCTTGCCCATTTTTTATTTCAGTCAAATCATATGCTGATACGGTTTGTTTTATCATTAACGCTAAGTCAATCTTGCTTATATCTAGTTTAATCTGCTTATTATCTAAACGTGATAGCTCAAGTAAGTCTTTAACTAAGGCCGTCATACGGTCAGCTTCACTGATGATGACATTAAGAAATTGTACTGCAACTTCTTTATCATTAACAGCGCCATCAGCCAAGGTTTCTGCATAGCCTTTCACCGTGGTAAGTGGTGTTCTAAGCTCATGGGACACGTTAGCCACAAACTCTTTACGCATTTGATCTAGTTTTTGCTGCTTGGTTACGTCTTGTAAAACAACAACCATTCCCTCAGGCTCATCATCGATATTATGATAGGGTGCAAAGTGGATATTTATGTACTTCTTTTCATACTCAATTAATATCCTTTTAACATCAAAAGTTTCTTGCTCCAATAATGTATCAAAAGATGCCCTAACACCAACCTTCTGAAAAATATAATCAAACCTGTGATCCATTTGTCTGATGCCTAGTATTTCATATGTGGCAGGATTGGCATGAATTAGGACGCCTTGCCGATTAAAGGCCAAAACTCCGTCTGCCATATGAGAAAGAATTGTCTCTAGCTTGCTTTTTTCATTAGATAATGTCCCCAAGGTTCGGCTTAGCTCCTTAGCCATAGAATTAAAGCTACCAGTTAATTGTCCTATTTCATCCGTTGATTCTACTGGAATCTTGTGATTCATTTGGCCACTTGCAAGTTCTTTAGCACTCCTTGTTAGCTGTTTAATAGGCTCTGTAATCATTTTTGAGAATATAAAGCCTAGTACCCCAGTAATCACAATGGCAATAATGGAAGCAATCCCAATTGTAATGATGATACTTTGCATATTTTCATAAATGTCTGTTGTATCCCTTGTTGTATAAATAATATAAGTTAGGTCATTGCTATCTTGGCTCAGAATTGGTTTTGCATAGTCCATAAACTCCGCTGCCGTTGCCGAGTTAAAAAACCTTGGCATTTCTGAGAGCACCTCTTGCTTAGAGCTAAGAGCCTGTATAACAACTCCTGACTGTATAATACTACCTTGTTTCCACTTGTTCCCGGTCCCTATTATGACACTTCCATAGGCATCTATAATATATATTTCTTGCTGATATGGGTAAATAGACTCTCTAAGCTTATCGACAACGTACTTAAAGCGGTCCTTATTAGCCCCCTCAGTTCCTTTTAGTTCTAATTGTAATTCTACTGTATCGGCTGTTAACTTTAACTGGTTTTGTACATCCTCGTATTGTCTTTGTTCAATACTATAAAGTATAAAACTTCCACTGGCAATCATTACGACCAGGACAACAGACAAATAAATAGAAACTAACTTCCATTGTATGCTAGATCCCATTTTGGTCTACCCCCTAAAGTAATATCCTACACCTCTTTTTGTTAAAACATATTCCGCTTTACTTGGATCATCTTCAATCTTTTCTCTAAGCCTTCTAATGGTCACATCGATGGTGCGGATATCACCATAATATTCGTATCCCCAAACTTTACTTAGTAATGTTTCCCGGGAAAAGACTTGCCCTTTTTGGGAACTCAAAAACTTAAGTAGTCCAAATTCAAGGTGGGTAAGTTCTATAATCTCTCCTCTTTTTTGTACTTCAAATCTGCCAATGTCTATTTTTAAATCACCTTCACTAATGACATTCCCGTCTTCCTCTATGGTTTGTGTGTGTTCAACACGTCTTAGATTGGCCCTTATGCGCGCCATCAGCTCCCTAACACCAAAAGGCTTGGTAACATAATCGTCAGCACCCATTTCGAGGCCTACGACCTTATCTAGCTCTTCTGCCCTAGCTGTCAGCATAATAATAGGCGTATTCTTTGTTTTTCTAACTTTACGACATACTTCAAGCCCATCCATTTTAGGCATCATTATATCAAGCAAAATAAGATCTGGGTCAACTTTCTCAATGAGTTCTAGGCCTTCCTGGCCATCATATGCTGTGTATGCTATGTAACCTTCTTTTTCTACGTTATATTTAATTATATCTGAAATAGCTCTGTCATCTTCTACAATTACTATTTTTTGATTATCCATTTTACCTGCCCCCTTGTTAGATATTATCTTATATCTCACCCCTTATTGTATCAGAAACATGGGCCTTCGTAAAACATAACTTATTTCCAATTATTTGTTCCATATACCAAAATAACAAAAAAGTCACATATGTCTGTGACTTTCTTAAGTGTTCTTTTTAAATATAGTTAGATGGCTTTTTGGGAACACCATCTTTTCGTATTTCAAAATGCACATGGTTTCCGGTACTTCTACCCGTGCTTCCCATTAGAGCAATTTTTTCACCCTTGCCGACCTTTTGGCCTGATTTAACAAGTAATTTGCTTGCGTGACCGTAGTAGGTTTCAAATCCATTGCCATGATCTATAATAACTAGGTTGCCATAAGCCCCTTGCCGACCTGCACTTTTAACCGTTCCGCCATCTGAGGCATAGATAGCCGTTCCATAGCTATTGGCAATATCTATCCCTTGATGCATCCTCCCCCACCTAGGTCCAAAAGATGATGTAATTCTGCCTGATGCCGGTGATCTAAACTTACCCGTAGCTGCTTTGGCCGGAAGTTGTTTGGTTCCCACTACAATTTTTTCACTTTCACCTTTGTCCTTAATGACAATTTCTTTATTGATTGTTTCTTGCAATAATCCATCTATATAGATATTGTTTACAGTTACTTCTTTTTTCCCTTTTTTACCCGGACTTACTTGTTTACGATAGGTTACGTATTTATCTGCATCTTCAGTAACAATAGGCTCTGGCATGAATTCTTCTTCTTTTTTAAACTCTTCTACTATTTTGACTGAAACTTCTGGCTTATCTATTTTTACATTTAGTTCTTGCCCTATTTGTAGTATTGTTTGCTCTGTAATTCCTGGGTTTATTGCAATAATCTCTTCTACTGTCATATCATTTTTCTCGGCAATTACCCAAAGGTTATCTCCTGATACCAGGGTATATACTTTACCTTCTTCTTTTGTTTGTGTTAATTGCTGGTATACCTTTTCCGGATCTGATAATTGATCCTCCGTAACATAGATGCTTTTATAATCTATATTGGCATCTAATTTAGCTTCTTTAATCTCTTTAATGTCTTCAGGTATGTATTTATTGACAATCTTTTGAATGAGCTGATCGACTTCTTCCTTATTCTTAAATACCCCTTTACTTTGGCCGTCAACAACAAACTCAATCATCTGTATTTCACATTCTACATTTTGTTTTATTTGAGAAATCAAATAATCAGCTGTCACTAACTTTTTCCTTGAAGCATGAACCGGACTAACTTCTGGTTCATTAACAACCCTAACTTCTGCTTTATATTTATCTTTAAGAGAAGCAATGACAAAGTCCAAGGATTCCTTTGGCACCTGTTCGCCCTTTACGATTCCTAATACTTCTTCTCCCACTTTCACTTCATATGCATTAGGCCTTGTTACTAAAATTACGCCTATGACAATAGCAATTATTGTGGCTACTAAAATAATAATTTGTTTTTCTTTCGATAGAGATTGTGGTAGGTTCATTTTTTTTGCTTTGCGCACTTTAGCTAAAGAAATTGGCATTCTCTTTTTAGTTTTTTTATTTAAGTCTCTATTTTTCTTCATTCTAGTAGTTCCCCTTTTTATTCCTATTATAAATCATCTATGTTAAATTTCACTTTATTAATATTTGTTAATAGTTATGTAACAGTTAGATTATAGCAAGAATATATAATAAAGTAAAGCAAAAGGCCAATAATATCGACCTTTTGCTTACAAAGTTACTTTATTTTGATAGTATAATTATTTTTTCTGGTATAACTTCTTCATCTTGACCGTATACAACGACAATTTCCATACCTTCTTTAATATCATTACGCCCTCTTTCGCTTGTGCCCTCTAGAATCTGTGTTGCCATTGGAACATTAACTGTTCTGATTCTATTGGTTTGCTGTGTAGCTGAGTCGTAAGGGATACGCATTTCGAGTTTGTCACCGTTAACTGATACCTGCTCAACCCTCCCTGTAAGGGTAATTGGTGGTGCAGCCTTTATTACATCTAGTGTGTCAATTTCGCCATCTATGACATTTATATCGACTTCCTGGTTAAGGCGTAGGTCCCAAAGGGCTATGTCTTTACGCTTAAGGTTGCTATACATTTTGCTAGCAAAAGTGATTTTAAATGTTTTTTGTGTTCTTTCATTAATCTGAATGGTAACTTCAGAATTAGGGGCAATTAATATAGAATGTATGCTGCCCGTAATACGCCCATTATACACTTCTTCTGTGTCCTCTGTATCTGGTTTTTCTATTTTAGGAATTTCAGGTTTTGATACCACTGGTGGTACAGAGCTGTCTGGCGCATCAAGAATTTTTACTTTGGTAACATATTCTGTGGTTCCAATCAGTTCAACTTGAGATGTAACAATAACATCTTTATCACCTCTTGTATCTATTTTAGATTTAAGAGCTTCCAAGGAGATTGGTATGCCATCTTTACCCACGACAGATGCTGTGGTTTCTATGGAATAAGTGTGGGTTCTACCTGGTTCTATTTCTAAAACGATATAGTAGCCACCGTCACCTTTGCTAATCATCTTTGTAAACTTTCCTTCTAGGGCTTTATCAGTTGGTATACTTGGATCTACGGGTGTTGTTGGTGGGGCCACTGGTGCTTCTTTAAGTTTAAGTGTGTCTATTAACATTTTAGATAAGGTAGCCCTTGTAATAGGTTCTATTGGCCCAAATTCACCTTTTTCATTACCATTGATAATGCCTAGCTTTTTCATATAGGCAACATAAGGCCTATACCCAGCTTCTATCTTTGTTTCATCGACAAATCCAGTTGAGCCATATTCATCTTTTGCGGTCTCAGCCTTATGTAAAATGCGAACAAGATAGACGGCTGCTTCTTGCTTTCTTACACCACGTTTGCTTTCTGCACCTGATGTACTTCTAGACATAAACTTTCCTAGATCTTCTTTTTGCAAATAACCTTTACCTAGTAAGTAGGCTATTTCTCCATTAGCATCTTTTTGCCAATGATTATAGTTTTTTTGGTGTGCTTCTATTATAGCTTTTTGTTTTTCATAATTACTATCGATAGCTTTTTTAAGTTCTGGGTCTATATTAGGATTAATCCTAGCATCTTGATAACCTGTTGCTTTAGCTAAAATCTGGCTAAACTCAAAATATGTAACATAGTTATTAGGGAAAAACTCTCCTTGACTACTGGTTACTAAAAGTCCTCTTTTTTGCATGTCCGTTATTTCATTATATGCCCAGTGGTTAGTAGATACATCTTTCATTGGTGCGGCAAATATTGCAGTTGTTGCCATCATTACCATACTTACTGCTAAGGCCATACATCTGGTTAAAATCCTTTTTATCTTTTTCATATTCCAATGCCTCCTCTTCTTGGGGACGGTTAAGCAATTTTCTTAGCTAAATACTGTACCAAATGCTTAACCGTCCCCCATTTTTAGTTAAATATTGCTG
>CAYRAL010000019.1:11278-11729 GCA_964422235.1 uncultured Candidatus Epulonipiscium sp.
CATCCCAGTAGACTTTCATATCAAGTGCCTTTCCTATTTCTCCAACTGGTACATAGGTTCTACTTTTGATTATCTCTATATCTGATAATGTTGTAAAAACAAAGTTTTTAGCAACCTGTTTTTTTCTTGTATCAATAGCTACATTGTTTTCACCTTTTATGGTGATAATGCCAGTGGTTGAATCCCACTTTACGTCCTTTTCTTCTGAGCCTAATGCATGAGAAAGATAGCGAACAGGTACCATGATTCTGTTATGCTTGGATACATAAGCCTTAGCATCTATGGGATACTCAGTGCCATCTAACTTGTAAGTTGGGCTGCCTTCAATAAATTCTACTTTTATCTTTTTTACTGGTATTTCTATTGTTGGCTCTTTAACTTCTGGTTTTTCTGCTTCTATTATTTCTGGTTCTGGTATTTCTGGAAGCTCTGGTTTTTCTAGCTCTGGGTT